>JAHZFC010000102.1 GCA_019421525.1 Clostridiales bacterium | reverse complement strand
CGCTTCCTTGCTCCTCCTTTCCCCACCGAACCCGCTTCGCTGGGCTTCGGCGGGGGCCCCTTTAGAACTCCCAACGGCCCACGGTAGTGCGCCTGGCTGTGATGGCCGCCGGCACTAGGCGTGTATCAAGGGCCGGGCAAAGTTCTACGACTGCCAGCGGAGATCAGTGGCTTCGAGTGTCTGCTTACCCCACGCCGGAAACAGGTGTGGGTAGTTCTTATCCTGCTCTCCCGTAAAATCGGGGGTCCGGGGGTACCGGCGCTTGGAACGAAAGCGCGCCCTTCGCGCTTGAAGTTCTTCCGCGCCTGCACCCCCGGCGCATTTTTGGTTTCTTTTTGTGCGAGCAAAAAGAAACTCGCCGTCAGGCGAAACCTGACCAGGCCGGAGGCCCTGGCAGGGCCTCATTGGGTGGCAAGGGCCCCGCCCTTGCTCAAGTTCCCCACTTGTATCCATATCCCCACACGGTGGTGATATACACAGGGTTTTGGGCGTCGTCCTCCAGCTTGATGCGCAGCCGGCGGATGTTCACATCCACGATCTTCAGCTCGCCAATGTAATCCTTGCCCCACACCGCGTCCAGGATCTCCTCCCGCGACAGGGCCTTCCCCGGGTTATCCATGAACAGCTTGACGATGGAATATTCCACCTGGGTCAGCTTCAGCCGCTGGCCGTTCTTCTCCAGGGTCCGGTTCCGGGTGTTGAGCAGGAAGGGAGGCTGGCTGATCTCGTCGGCGTCCCGCACCATCTCGCCCCCTGCCCGCCGGTAGAGGGCATCCACCCGGGCGGTGAGCTCAGCTGGGGAGAAGGGCTTGGTCACATAGTCGTCCGCCCCGGTCATCAGCCCGGTGACCTTGTCCATCTCCTGGGTCCTGGCAGTGAGCATGATGATGCCGATCTGGGCATTTCCCGCCCGGATGCGGCGGCACACCTCGAAGCCGTCGATCTCACCGGGCAGCATGATGTCCAGCAGAGCCACCTTGATGTCGGGGTTCTTCCGGATCAGCTCCAGGGCCTCCTCCCCGTCTCCGGCCTCGATGGTCTCATATCCCGCCCGCTTCAGGTTGATGACCACGAAGCTGCGGATATTTGGCTCGTCCTCCAGTACCAGTACCTTGCGCATGGCACGTCGCTCCCTTCTTCACGGCCCGCCCCGGGCAGGCCCGTTTTCTGTGCTCTTTGGTCATGTATTTTCCATGGTGGACCACTCTGTGGTGATGAGGTGGAACCGCTCTTTGACCTGGTCCACATCCAGGCCGCAGTCCCAGCCGTCGCTGGCGAATTCCACGGCATAGGCGGCCGAGGAGGTGGACAGCAGCAGTTGCCGGCTGCCCAGCTTGGCCCGGGCGTCCCGGTTGGTGCCCGTCAGGCGGTAGATGGTCATGAACCGCGTCAGGGTCCCGTCCTCCTCCTGATGGTAGAATACCACCGCCCGCTCGCCCCGGTGGTTCTCCCGGTCATCCCGCTCCACCGCGATCTGCCCGTCCCATTCACTGGGCAAGATCAGGTACCACCCATCGTTGGTGGAGTGATAGGTGATGCACGTCACCGTGGCCTGGCCCTGGGCGTCGAACTGCCGCCAGTAGATGATCCAGTGGGTGGTCTCGCTGGTGGCGCTGACACTGGGCAGGGCCAGCGCCACGGGCACCTCCAGCACCCCGTCATTGTTGATGTCCGTGACCGATACCTCGGTGTAGCTGCGCAGGGTATAGTTGCTGATGCCGTTGTCCTGGTTGAGGGTGACATTGACCAGGCTGCCGTCCTGATAGGCCAGGATGTCTGTGACCTGTCCGCCCTCACAGTCCGACGTGACATAGATGGCGGGGATCTGTCCGGCCAGGACGCCTGTGCGCACCGAGGTCACATCGGTCACATTGGCCGACAGTGCCGCCTCCGAGGTCATCACCAGCATCCCGTCCTGAAAGGTGTAATAGCTGGCCCGGCTGTAGCTCTCACCGGTGTCGTCCCGCTGGATGATCACCAGCTCCCGCAGGCCGTCCCCGTTCAGGTCGGCCAGGGCATAGCTCTCGTTGTAGGTGCTGCGGATGAGCTCCGTGGCCTCCGCCGGGCCCAGGGCGTAGACGGACAGCACATAGACCCGGGTGGCCAGCTGCCAGCTGACCACCACCTCCAGGATGCCGTCTCCGTCCAGATCCCGGTAGGCGATGGACCCCACGTTGTTGCCCTCCCCCTGGATCTGGTAGGCGACCTGGTAGGTCCCGTCGCTGCCCATGCGGAAGATATAGATCTTCAGCGGCTGGGGATCATCGGAGGAATTGCTGCGGAAGAAGGCCACAGCGGCCTCCTCCGCCCCGTCTCCGTTCAGGTCCAGCAGCTGGATGGCGGAGGTGTTGCCCCCTGTCAGGGGGGCGGTCTGCTCCGCATCCAGGCTGCTCACCACCTGCTGGATGGTGGCGTTGAGGTTCTCGTACTCCTCGGGCAGCTGGGGCTGGACGAACAGGTCCTCCGCCGTCCGGAACAGCGATACGCCGCAGCCTGACAGCAACAGTGCGGTCAGCGCGGTCCCCATCAGGATCGTCAGCCATGTCTTGAGCGTTCTTTTCACTGTTCTGCCTCCTCTCGCCTTCCGCTGTCCCCGGCCTGTCCGGGCGATGATGTCTCGATCCTGCTTATCATACCATATTTCCGCCCGCAGTGGTATGATTTTTTGTAAATAAAATCGCGCCCAGCCCAAATTTTTCTCTTTACATTTGAGCAAAAACTTGTTATAATGCACAGGCATCCAGCGATGTGCGTCCGTAGTTCAATTGGATAGAGCGTCAGATTCCGGTTCTGAATGTTGGGGGTTCGAGTCCCTTCGGGCGTGCCAGCTCGTCGCAAGCGTCATATCGCTTGCGACGAGCTTTTTCTTTTCATTGCAAAGCTCATCGCGCGCTCATTAAAGCTGCTCCCCGCTTCCAAACCGGGCCCGCTCCGCTGGGCCCGCAGTCGGCAGGTCCCCCTGCGGGCGGCATTGAGGCTGTCGAACAAGTATTTTCGACAGCCTCTCTCTTTGGGAGGGCGCCACGTTTCACGCTGTCCCCACTCCCGGCAAGCTGTTGACAGATCGTTCATCCTTTTTTCTCCCATTGTGGTATACTGATAAAGATATGCGCTGTGACTGCGGCCCTCTTGCGCCGCAGGGAAAGGAGGCGGACTGCCATGGAAGCGTTCACCGCATGGATCTCTCAGGCGGCCCAGGCCCTTGGGGCCTGGAGCCAGGCTGAGCCCATCTGGGCGGAGGCCATCAGCTTTGCATGCCGCCTGCTGTCCCCCATGCTGGCCCTGCTGATCCTGGTGCGGACCATCCGCAGCCTGCTCACCGTCCCGGCCCAGCCCGAGGTGTGGGCGGTGCTGGGCCTGCCCAACGGGGTGAAGGTGCCCCTGACCCGGTGGGAGAACATCATCGGCCGTTCCCCCTCCGCCGACGTGGTGGTGAACTACCCCAGCGTCTCCCGGCAGCACGCGGCCATCATCCGCCGGGGGGACGACGCGGCATGGACGGTGTACGATCTGGGCTCCAAGGGGGGCACCACAGTCAATGGCCGGACGGTGGCATACAGCGCCCCGGTGACGGTGGGGGACACGGTGGAGCTGGGGGGCGTGCCCATGGTGCTCATCCCCGTGGACGACAGGGAGCTGGCCGAGCAGGAGGCCCGGCGGCGGCGCCAGGTGCCCATCTCCCCCTGGCTGCCTCTCATCGCGCTGACGGTGTTCCAGGTGCTGTGCGGCTTCCAGCTGCTGCTGGCGGGCGGGGCGGAGGCATCTGCCAACATCGTGGTCACGTTCCTGGTCCTGCCTGTGTTGATGTGGCTGTATTTCCTCCTGATGCGCTCCACCGGGCGGGTGGGCTTTGAGATGGAGATCATCGCCTTCTTCCTGTCCACCCTGTCCATGGCGGTGACCGCCTCCTCCGCCCCCGACGCCCTGCCCAAACAGATGATCGCCCTGGTCCTGGGGCTGGTCCTGTTTTTGGTGCTGGGCCTGATCCTGCGGGATTTAAAGCGGGTGCAGAGGCTGCGCTGGCTCATGGCCGCCGGGTGCATCGGCCTGCTGGCCGTCACCCTGCTGCTGGGCACCACCCAGTTCGGCGCCACCAACTGGATCCGGCTGGGCCCGCTGTCCTTCCAGCCCTCGGAGATCGCCAAGATCTGCTATATCTTCGCCGGGGCTGCCACCCTGGAGCGTCTGTTCCGCAAGCGGAACCTGGGGCTGTTCCTGGTGCTCACCGGGGCGTGCCTGGTGTGTCTGGCGGGGATGAGCGACTTCGGCACCGCCGCCATCTTCTTCGTCACCTTCCTGGTCATCGCCTTCCTGCGCTCCGGGGACTGGGCCACCCTGTCCCTCATCTGCGCCGGGGCGGTGTTCGGGGTGTTCATGATCGTCCAGATGCGCCCCTACATCCTCTCCCGCTTCTCCACCTGGCTCCACGCCTGGGAGAACGCCTCCTCCGGCGGCTATCAGCAGGTGCGCACCATGTCCGCCGCCGCCTCCGGCGGCCTGATCGGCGTGGGCCCGGGGGAGGGCTGGCTCCAGCGGGTGGGGGCGGCGGACACCGACCTGGTGTTCGGCATGCTGTGCGAGGAATGGGGCCTCATCGTGGCGGTGCTGGCGGTGGTATCCATCCTCACCCTGGTAATCTTCGCCGTCCGCGCCTGCCGGGCGGGCCGCTCCCCCTACTACACCATCGCCTCCTGCGCCGCCGGCTCCCTGCTGGTGTTCCAGACGGCGCTGAACGTGCTGGGCTCGGTGGACCTGCTCCCCCTGACCGGGGTGACCTTCCCCTTCGTGTCCAACGGCGGCTCGGCCATGATGGCCTCCTGGGGCCTGCTGGCCTTTTTGAAAGCCACCGACACCCGGCCCAACGCCAGCTTCGCCATCCAGCAGCGCAGGCTGGCCAAGCCCGGCCGGAAGCAGAAGAGAGGTGCGCGCTATGCGTAAGATCGAACGCCGGACCTGGATCTGCCTGCTCATCGCCGGCATCCTGGCGGCGGGACTGGCTATCTTCGTGGTACTGTTTTTTGTCAACGGCGGGGACTGGGTGTCCGCCTCCTTCAACCGCCACATCTACTCCTCCTCCGGCACCCTGCTGACCGGCCGGGTGCTGGACCGGGACGGCAACGTGCTCTCCCAGGTGGAGGACGGGGAACGCACCTACGGCGGCAACGCCGAGCAGCGCCGGGCGGTGCTCCATGTGGTGGGAGACCTCCAGGGGAAGATCGGCACCGGCGCCCTCACCGCCTTTGCCGACCAGCTCACCGGCTATGACCCGGTGACCGGAGTGGCAGCGGCAGAGGCCGGGGGCAGCGACCTGTACCTGACCATCGACCTCAGCTGCCAGTTGGCGGCCTGGCGGGCCCTCGATGGCCGAAAGGGCACGGTACTTGTCTACAACTATGAGACAGGGGAGATCCTCTGTCTGGTGTCCTCCCCCGCCTATGACCCGGAAAACGTCCCGGAGGACCTGGAGAGCGACCCGGCCTACGAGGGGGCCTACATCAACCGCGCCCTCCGGGCCACCTTCACCCCCGGCTCCATCATGAAGACCGTCACCCTCCATGCCGCCATCGAGAACCTATCCGACCTGTTCGAGCGCACCTGGACCTGCACCGGGTCGGTCGAGATCGGCGACCAGACGGTGACCTGCACCTCTGCCCACGGGGATGAGACCATCGGCCAGGCCTATGCCAACTCCTGCAACTGCGTGTTCGGCCTGCTGGCGGTGGAGCTGGGGGCGGATACCCTGGAGCGCTATGTGGAGCAGTCCGGGCTCACCAGCTCCTATTCCGTCAACGGCATCCCCACTCTGGCATCCTCCATCCCCCTGGAGGGGCTGAGCGACGGCATGCTGGCCTGGGCAGGCGTGGGCCAGGGGCAGGACGCAGTCGATCCCCTGTCCATGGCGGTGTACATGGGCGCCATCGCCAACGGCGGCCGCTCGGCGGTGCCCCGGCTCATCCACCAAGTGGATGGAGCCCTCATCCCCGCCAGCTGGTCCACCCGGCACACCGGCACCCTCATCGCCTCGGACACCGCCCAGACCCTGTCCGACATGATGGCCTACAACGTGACATCCAACTACGGCAGCGGCCGGTTCGGCGGCCTGGACATGGGCGCCAAGTCGGGCACCGCCGAGGTGGGTCCCGGCGAGACGCCCCACGCCTGGTTTGCCGGCTTCGTCCGGGAGGAGGACTACCCCTACGCCTTTGTGGTGCTGGTGGAAAACGGGGGCAGCGGCTCCCAGGTGGCGGGCGACGTGGCCGCGGCAGTGCTGGCGGCCGCCACCAGCTGAACCGGGACATGAGCGACCCCTTTGCTTAGCCGAAAAAGGGCCCTGCGGCGCTGCCGCAGGGCCCTTTTTTCACGCTGCTTTTTCCACCACAGAAATTTATGCCGGTCGGCAAAAGGGCCGGGCCCAGAGCCAGGGGACACCTTCCAAAAATCCCCGTATAAGCCCCTTGCAATTTGAAATCGTTTCGGGTCCAATAAGGGTGGAAACATAAATTGCGGCAGGCCGCGGAGTGTTGCCGCACTCCACGGCCCTGTACGAGTGAACACCCACTCAGCACAGCGATCACAGATCGCGCCATAGGTTCATTATACCCAGATCTCCTCTTTTTTTCAAGGCCGGGATATGGGAGAGGGCCGTGCGCTCGCTTTGAAGATGCAAGGCGGTGTTGAGACACACTCGACACCGCCTTTTATGTTTCCGTCAGACGCCCTGGGCGGGAGCCTGTGCCCCCGCCCGCCGGGCTCTGTCGGAACACAGCGGCCGGGTCTTATCTAGTCCGTCCGCCGGAGCCAAAAAGTATAGAGAGGAGTTTCCAGCATGAAACAGCGCATCCTATCCCTGTCCGTCCTGTTCTGCCTGTTGCTCTCCCTGGCCGCCTGCGGCGGCGGAGACGGCCAGGCGAACGCCCCCATGACTGTGGAAGAGTACCAGAGCAAAGTGGAGGAAATGAGCACCGACGTCAGCATGGCCATGGCCTCCCTGTCCGGCCTGAGCTTTACGAACGAGGCTTCCGCCCGGGAGGGTATTGAAGCGATCCGGGACATGGTCACCCCATTCCGGGATTTCGCCGCCATCAGCGATCCCCCGGAGTCCTATGCGGAGGCCCATGCCAAAATCGCGGAAGGGTGTACCCTCTTTGCAGACTCCTTGGAGGATATGTGTGACAGCGCAATCCAGTTCCTGGATGGAGAGATCTCCTCCGAGGAATACACTGAAGCCACCAACAATTTGAGCACTTCTCTGACCGAGGCCGCAGCGTTGCTCGCCGAAGGTTTCTCCATGACCATGTAACTTTTATGCCCCAAAAGGCCCTGCGGCAGTGCCGCAGGGCCTTTTGGGGTCTTGTTAAAAAGTCTCACAAATCAATGGAACTTATGCTCTGTCGATCATGTGAAGTTAAACTTATCCAGAGCGTCCGCGCCCCAGCCTGGGGCCCCGCCGGCAAGCCCGAGCCCATGGGAAAAGCCCCCGGCACAAGGCCGGGGGCTTGGCGTTTCCTTTTTGCTTAGTACATACCGCCGCCCATGTCAGGGTTGGGAGCTGCGGGAGCGGGGGGCTCGGGCTTGTCGGCCACCAGGGACTCGGTGGTCAGCAGGATGGAGGACACGGAAGAGGCGTTCTCCAGGGCGGAACGGGTCACCTTGGTGGGATCCACGATGCCGGCGGAAAGCATGTCGCAGTACTCCTCCTTGTAGGCATCGAAGCCGTAGCCGGCCTTGTCGGCGCTCTTGACCTTCTCCAGTACCACGCTTCCGTCGATACCGGCGTTGGCGGCGATCTGCTTCATGGGCTCAGTCAGGGCCTTGGCGATGATGCGGGCGCCGGTCTTTTCGTCGCCCTCCAGGGTGTCCAC
>JAHZFC010000101.1 GCA_019421525.1 Clostridiales bacterium | reverse complement strand
TCCATGTCGTTGGAGCAGGTGTAGATGTGCAGGTTGCCGTCGCCGGCGTGGCCGAAGTACTGGAGCCTGAAGTCATAGTTCCTGGCCAGCTCGTCGGCAAACATCACATAGTCGGGGATCTTGGTCACCGGCACCACCACGTCGCACTCGTCCAGCAGCTTGGTCTGCTCCTCGATGCCCTCCAGGAAGGAGGACCGGGCGGCCCAGGCGTCCTTCATTTTCGGGGGGGTGTCCGCCACCAGCACGTCCAGGGCGCCCTCCTCCAGCAGCAGCTCCGCCACCTGCTCCACGATGTTGTCCAGCTCGTCCTGGCTGTCCCCGTCGAAGGTGAGCAGCAGGTAGGCGCCCACCTCGGTGCCCTCCACCTTCCGGGGGAAGACCTGCTTGCCCAGGTACTCCTCGGAGGTGACGAGGATCTCCTTTTCAAAGAACTCGATGGCCTGGGGATCGAAGTGGTTCATCTTGAACTTGGGCACCGTGGAGATGCAGGCGGACAGGTCCTCGAAGGGGACGATCAGGCTCACCGTGGCCTTGGGGGCGGGGATGAGCTTCAGGGTCATCTCAGTGATGATGCCCAGGGTGCCCTCGGAGCCGATCATCAGGTTTAAGAGGCTGTAGCCGGAGCTGGTCTTGCTCACGGTGGCGCCGAAGCGGGTGATCTCCCCGTTGGGCAGCACCACGGTCATGGCCTTCACATAGTCCCGGGTGGCGCCGTACTTGACCCCCCGCATCCCGCTGGCGTTGGTGGCCACGTTGCCCCCCAGAGTGGCCAGCTTTTCGCCGGGATCGGGGGGATACATACAGCCGTGGGCCAGGGCGTCGTTCGCCAGGTCCTGGAGCAGCACGCCGGGCTGGACGGTCACGGCGAAATTCTCCAGATCGTAGGAGAGGATCTTGTTCATCTTGGTGGTGCAGATCACCACGCCCCCGCAGATGGGGGTGCAGCCGCCCACCAGGCCCGTACCGGCCCCACGGGTGGTGACGGGGATATCGTGCTCATAGCACACCTTCATGATGCCGGCCACCTCCTCGGTGGTGAGCACGTCGATGGACACCTCGGGCATCCGGGTGCCGTAGATGGGCATCTCGTCCCGGGAGTAGTCGGGGTTCACATCCTCCCCCACCACCACCCGGCCGGGGACCACCTGTTCCAGCTCGGCGATGACTTCCGCTGTGACGGGACCATACTGCGTCATGTTTCCAGCGCCTCCTTCTTGCTATTTCAAAAAACTTTGATTTGTTTTCCTCGCAGGCCGCTTCCCGGCCTCAAAATTGGTCGTACCCTTTTCACCTATACTGTATCACACTTTTTTCAAATTGCAATCCCAAAAACCATTTTTTCCATTTTGTATAATTTGGCCGGTCCAATTTATGCAAAACGCTGTTTATTGGCATATGAAGCAAAAAATTATAGACATTTTTAACACACGGTCCTATACTGGTTTTGAAATCGAACGGTCTTTTTCCCAGTTCCCCGACGGCCGCCGGGCCGTCCTTCCTGTCCCCAGTCCATTGGGGGCCTTATTTTCAAGCTAAATGGTCCGACCAATTTGCGTGTATCTACGCTCATCACCGCTCACGAGGAGGAAAACGCCATGCTGCTGTCCATCATTGCCCTGGTCCCCATCATCTGGCTCATCATCGCCCTGGCCGTGCTCAAGCTGCCCGGGCACTGGGCCTGCTTCAGCGCCCTGCTGGTGGCCGCCGTGCTCTCCCTCACCCTCTGGCAGATGCCGGCGGCAGACTGTGCCACCTCGGTGCTGGAGGGGTTCGCCGCCGCCCTGTGGCCCATCATCCTGGTCATCGTGGCCGCCATCTTCACCTATAACCTGTCCCTCAGGACCGGGGCCATGGATGTGATCCGCGGGATGCTCACCGGCGTGTCCGCCGACCGCCGGGTGCTCATCCTGCTGATCGGCTGGTGCTTCGGCGGCTTTCTGGAGGGCATGGCCGGCTTCGGCACCGCCATCGCCATCCCCGCCGGCATCCTGGTAGGCCTGGGGATGGACCCGGTGGCCGCCTGTCTGAGCTGCATGCTGGCCAACGCCTTCCCCACCGCCTTCGGCTCGGTGGGCATCCCCACGGTGACATTGTCCAGCGTCACCGGACTGGACGTGATGCCCCTGTCCTTCACCACTGTGGTCCAGATGGTCCCCTTCATGATCCTGGTCCCCTTCCTCATGGTGATCGTGGGGGGCGGCGGCTTTCGGGCGCTGAAGGGGGTGGCCGGCATCACCCTGGCCGCCGGGGCGTCCTTCGTGGTGCCCGAGCTGCTGGTGTCCTACTTCATCGGCCCGGAGCTGACAGTCATCGTGGGCTCGGTGGTGTCCCTGGCCTGTGTGGTGCTCCTGGCCCGGCTGCGCCGGGGCAAGGCGGTCCCCGCGGAATATGACATGCGCCGGACCGCCCCGGCAGCCGCTGCTGCCGGAGCTGCCCCAGTCCAGAGCGGGAAGACCGCCATGCGCCCCCTGGTGGCCTGGCTGCCCTTCATCCTCATCTTCCTGTTCCTGCTGCTCACCTCCAACCTGGTGGCCCCGGTCCACAGTTTCCTGGGGCAGTTCAGCTCCACGTTCCAGATCAGCACCTCCCCCAACGCCGGCACCACCTCCTTCTCATGGGTCAACACCCCCGGCGTCATCATTTTCCTGGCCGCCATCATCGGCGGCGCGGTCCAGGGGGCCTCCGCCAAACTCATGTGGCAGACCTTCGCGGCCACCCTCCGGCAGCTGGTCAAGACCATCGTCACCATCATGTCGGTGCTGTCCGTGGCCAAGATCATGACCTACTCCGGCATGATCTCCGACATGGCCGACCTGTTCGTCACCCTGACCGGCCAGTTCTACCCCTTTGTCGCCCCCATCATCGCCGCCATCGGCGCCTTCGTCACCGGCAGCGGCACCAACACCGAGGTGCTGCTGGGCGCACTCCAGACGGAGGCGGCGGGCTCCATCGGCGTGTCTCAGTTCTGGCTGGCAGCCGCTAACTCCACCGGAGCAGGCATCGGCAAGATCCTCTCCCCCCAGTGCATCGCCACCGCCGTGGCGGCGGTCGGGCTGACCGGGCAGGACAGTACGCTGCTCAAGGGCATCTTCAAGTGGGCCATGCTGCTGCTGGTCATCGCCTGCCTGGTGGTGGGACTGCTTTCCGGCCTGTCTCCCGCGTGAGGAAGGCCCCCTTTACTTTTTCACGATAAAGTATTATAATGGGAACACTTATACTATACCGATGTAAGGAGTGTTCCCCCATGTCTCTCGACCGCGCGAAGGCCCACCTGGAGCGGTTCGGCCTGGCCGACCGCATCCAGCTGTTCGACGTATCCAGCGCCACCGTGGAGCTGGCCGCCCAGGCGGTGGGCTGTGCCCCCGCCCATATCGCCAAGACCCTGTCCTTCCTGACCCCTGACGGCCCGGTCCTCATCCTGGCCGCCGGGGACGCCAAGATCGACAACAGCAAGTACAAGGCCCAGTTCCACACCAAGGCCAAGATGATCGGCCACGACGAGGTGGAGCCCCTCATCGGCCACGGCGTAGGGGGCGTGTGCCCCTTCGGCGTCAATGAGGGCGTCCCCGTCTGGCTGGACGAGAGCCTGCGCCGGTTCGACATCGTCTACCCCGCCGCCGGCACCGCCAACTCCGCCGTCAAGCTCCATCTGGACGAGCTGGAGCGGGCCTCCCAGGCCCGGGGCTGGGTGGACGTGTGCAAGGGCTGGCGGGAGGAAGAGGCATAGCTTCATATCATGTAAAAAAGGGCTGCCCGATGCATTTGCATCGGGCAGCCCTTCACTTGTGGGAAAAGCCTCACCGGATGACCGGCCCCTCCACCACGATGGCGGGGAATTTTTTCTTCAGTACCAAAAGCCCCGCGGACAGGGCCGTGCAGGCCGCCGCGCCCAGGGTGTAGTACAGCTCCCCGGGGAAATAGGCGGGATGGAGGCAGAGGAACACGATGTGGGCCGCCGTCACATAGCCCATGATCACCAGCTGGACGATCGCCCAGCGCCCCATCCGGCGGTAGCCGGCATAGAACTGGCGGATCTCCCACCTGTCCTTGCAGGTGAGAAAGTTGAACAGCCCCATATACAAAAACATCAGGGGGATCAGCCCCCACAGGCAGGGCGCGCCCACCCAGCCCACCATCCCCCCGGTGCCGGGGAAGAAGTTGATGAGCAGCAGGAGGACCGTCATGAGCACCACATCCACGGCAGCCGCTATCCGTACCCGGAGCAGGTCCTCTTTTCTCCGCAGGCCATACCGCTGGCCCACATAGGTGAGCACCTTTTTCTTCTTTCCCTGCTGGTCGATCTCATAGTGGGCCTCATAGCCCTCAAAATACCAGGAGCCCTTTTTGGCCACCTCGCTCGCCTCCTTTGAAAAGAGCCGGGGCCCATGGCGCGTGCCAGGGCCCCGGCGTCCTGTCTCCTTATGATACCAGATCAGCCGCTCCCCGTCAACGGGCTGTCCCCGCGGGAAGCATCACAGCTGGTTGATCTCCCGCACATAGTGGCAGGCGCAGAAGTGGCCGGGCTCCACCTCTTCCACCGCGGGCAGGGACTCGTGGCACTTGTCCTTGGCGTAGGGGCAGCGGGCGGCGAAACGGCAGCCGGGTTTGGGGTTGATGGGGGAGGTCACCTCGCCGGTCATCAGGATCTCCTCCCGCTTGACATGGATGGAGGGGATGGGGATGGCGGACAGCAGGCCCTTGGTGTAGGGGTGCAGGGGCTTTTTGAACAGCTCCTTGGAGTCTCACAGCTCCACCTGGCATCCCAGATACATCACCAGGATCTTGTGGGAGATGTGCCGCACCGCCGACAGGTTGTGGGTGATGAACATATAGGTCAGGCCCTTCTCCTGCTGCAGGTCCTGGAGCAGGTTGAGGATCTGGGCCTGGATGGACACGTCCAGGGCGGACACCGGCTCGTCGCAGACGATGAACTTGGGCTCCACTGCCAGGGCGCGGGCGATGCCGATACGCTGGCGGCGCCCGCCGTCCAGCTCGTGGGGATAGGAGAAGGCCAGCCGCCTGGCCAGGCCCACGGTGTCCATCAGCTCGGCCACCTTGTTGTCCCGCTCCTGCTTGGTCTTGCAGATCTTCATGGCCTTCATGGGCTCGGCGATCAGGTCAGACACGCACATACGGGGGTCCAGGGAT
This sequence comes from Clostridiales bacterium, assembly GCA_019421525.1. Taxonomy (GTDB): domain Bacteria; phylum Bacillota; class Clostridia; order Oscillospirales; family Oscillospiraceae; genus Enterenecus. The sequence continues at coordinate 3,042 of JAHZFC010000101.1, read as the reverse complement.
GAGGCCGGGTCCTGGAAGATCATCTGGATCTTGTGGTTGAGATCCCGGCGCTTGGCCTTGTCGGGGTGGGTGACGTCCTGCCCCTCGAAGAACAGGGAGCCGCCGGTGGGCTCATGCAGGCCCATGATCACCCGGCCCAGGGTGGACTTGCCGCATCCGGACTCGCCCACCACGCCCAGGGTGGTGTCATCGTCGATGGAGAAGGACAGGCCCTCCACGGCGTGGAGCGGACCCTTGGGGGTCTTGAAGTATTTACAAAGGTCTTTGACCTCCAGCAGCTTACTCATGGTGTCCGCCCTCCTCGCTCATGATGGGATCGCCGCAGCGCAGGCAGCGGCACAGGTGCCCCGGGGCCACCTCGGTCATGCCGGGGTGCTGCCGGGAACATTCCTCCACCGCATAGGGGCACCGGGGATGGAACTTGCACCCCTCGGGCAGGTTGGCCGGGTCGGGCATCAGGCCCTGGATGGGCTGGAGCCGCTCGGTGTCCTTGTCCAGAGAGGGGATGGAGTTGAACAGGCCCTTGGTGTAGGGGTGGGCGGTGTGGTCGAAGATGTCCTCCAGGGAGCCGTACTCCACGATCTCACCGGCGTACATGATGGCCACCTGGTCACAGGACTCGGCCACGATGCCCAGGTCATGGGTGATGAGGATCATGGAGGTGTTGAACTCCCGCTTCAGGTCGTTGATCATCCGCATCACCTGGGCCTGGATGGTCACGTCCAGGGCGGTGGTGGGCTCGTCCGCCAGCAGCAGCTTGGGGTTGCAGGCCAGGGCGATGGCGATCACCACCCGCTGCTTCATGCCGCCGGAGAACTGGTGGGGATAGTCGGAGGCCCGGTCGGGGCCGATGCCCACCTTGCCCAGGATCTCGATCATCCGCTGCTGGGCCTCCACCTTGGTGCAGTTCTGGTGGCGGAGGATCACCTCGGCCACCTGGTCGCCCACGGTCATCACCGGGTTCAGGGCGGTCATGGGGTCCTGGAAGATCATCGAGATCTCATTGCCCCGGATGTCCTGGACCTCCTTGTCGGACATCTGCATGATGTCCTGGTCTTTATAGTAGATAGATCCGCTCTCCACCTGGCCGGGCTCGGGCACCAGCCGGAGGATGCCCAGGGCGGTGGTGGTCTTTCCCGCGCCGGTCTCGCCCACCAGGCCCAGGGTCTGGCCGGCCTCCACCGACAGGGACACGCCGTTCACAGCCCGCACGTCCCCGTCCTCGGTGGGGAAGTGGATGGTCAGGTCCTCGATCTTCAATAAACTCATGTCGCAGCCTCCTTACTTGCGCATCCGGGGGTCCATGGCGTCCCGGAGGCCGTCGCCCAGCAGGTTGAAGGCCAGCATGGTCAGGATGATGAACAGGGCGGGGAACACGATCACATGCCAGCGCTCGGCCAGCATGGATACGTTGTCCAATCCGGTATTGAGGATGTTGCCCCACTCCGGGGTGGGGGGCTGCACGCCCAGGCCGATGAAAGACAGGCCCGCGATGGCCATGATGGATCCGCCCAGGTACATGGACGCCTGGACGATGATCGGAGCCAGGCAGTTAGGGATCACATGGGTGATAATGATCTTGCCGCTGCTCTCGCCGAAGGTGCGGGCAGCCTCGATGTACTCCTGGCTGTTGACCAGCAGGGTGGAGCCCCGGAGCTGCCTGGCGATGATGGGGATGGTGCCTACGGAGATGGCCAGAGCGGTCTGCCACACGCCGGAGCCTAGGGCCACGGACACGCAGATGGCCAGCATCATGCCGGGGATGGCCATGATGACGTCCATGAACCGCATGAGCACGTTGTCCACCACCTTGCCGAAGAAGCCGCACAGCGCGCCGATGACCATACCGGCCAGGATGCCGATGGCCACGGAGATCAGGGCCACCATCAGGGAGTACCGGCCGCCCACCAGCAGGCGGGTGAGCAGGTCGCGACCCAAATCGTCACAGCCCAGGGGATGGGCCAGGCTGGGCTTGGCGTAGAGGTTGGCGTAGTCGGTGGGGGCATCGTAGTCGTAGGGGGTGATCCAGGTGGCGAAGATGGTGGCCAGCACCAGCAGCACCAGGAACACCAGGCACACCACGGCCACCGGGTTCTTCCGCAGCCGGTGCCAGATCTCGCCCCAGTAGCTGCGCTTTTTCAGCCGCACCACCTCGCCGGGCTGGGCATCCATCACGACGGTCTTTGCTTGCTTTGCCATGGGTCAGGCCACCTCCTTGGCGGCAGGAGCCGCTTTTTTCTTCTTGTCCTTGGAGCCCGCCGTGTACTGGGCCTTGATCCGGGGGTCCACCGCGGCGTAGGCCAGGTCGGTGAGCAGGTTCATCAGGGCCACCACCACCGCGCACACCAGCACGCAGCCCTGGACGGTGATGAAGTCCTTGTTATTGATGGATGTGTTGATCAGAGTGCCCATGCCGGGGATCTGGAAGATCATCTCCACCAGGATGGAGCCGGCCATGGCCGCGCCCAAGCCGTTGCCCACCATGGTCAGGATGGGGATCAGGGCGTTTTTCAGCACATGGCGGGAGATGACCTGGCCCTCCGCGATGCCCTTGGACCGGGCAGTGCGGACATAGTCCTGCCGGATGACCTCCAGCACGGAGGAGCGGGTCATACGGGCGTTCTGGGAGATAGGCCCCACACCGGCGGCGATGATAGGCAGGATATAGCCCGTCCACGAGTCTGTGCCCGACACCGGTAGCCACCCCAGCGTCACGCCGAACACCTGCATGAGCAGGATGGCCAGGATAGACGTAATATAGTCGATGATGGAGTTTTGATGCAGGGCCGCCGCCAATCCCAGCGGGATGCCCAGGCACACCGATATCAGGATGGCCCCGATGCTGATGATCAGGGTGTTGGGGATGCGGTTCCCGATGAGCTCGGCCACGGTAGAGGCGTAGATATAAGAGTCACCCAGGTCGCCGTGGAGCAGGTCCCACAGGTAGCTGCCCAGCTGGACGATATAGGGCCGGTCCAGCCCCATCTCATGGCGCATTTCAGCCAGAAGCACCGGGTCGTTGGCAGCCCGGCCCAGCTTGAT
>JAHZFC010000100.1 GCA_019421525.1 Clostridiales bacterium | reverse complement strand
AGTGCCAGAAGCTCGGGGAGTAAGTCTCGCGGAGCGGCCCAGCCAGCCGCCGCCCGCTGCTTTCTTTTGAACTTTTCCTTGGAGGAGATGAATAGATGGAAAAAAAGAGGTGCCCATTTGGGAAAAGGCCAATCTGACGATTGATGAAGCGGCGGCCTATTTTGGGATTGGGACAAATAAACTGCGCGATATTACCGGTAACCCTGACTGTGAGTTTGTTATTTGGGTCGGGACGAAGAGGCTGATCAAGCGGAAAAAATTTGAGAAATATTTGGAAGATGTAGATGCCGTGTAGGGCATGAAAAAAGGGCCTGGATATAGATTTAGACTATGTCCAGGCCTTTGGCTTTTCGTTCATATCAGTACAAATGACGCACAGGTTGAAAAAAAGAGGCTCCTGTATTATAATTAAATGTGTAATTAGGAGGCTCTTGGAAAGGAGTAACCGTGTCCGAAAAACGACGCGATAATAAAGGACGACTCCTGAGACAAGGGGAATTACAACGCAGCGATGGCAAGTATGAGTACAGGTATTATGATGAAAAGGGGGAGAGAAAAAGCGTATATAGTTGGAAACTGGTAGATACGGATCGGATCCCATCCGGTAAGAGATGCAACGAATCACTGCGCTCAATGGAGAAACGGATTCGCAGAGATCTCGAAGATGGAATACAAACACATGAAGCGGACCGAACGACTTTGAACGGCCACTTTGATCGGTATATCGCCCAGAAGATTGAGATCAAGGAATCTACCAGAGGAAACTATAAGTACATGTATGATAAGTATGTCAGAGATGAAATCGGATACATGAAGTTGGCCAATATCAAGTATAGTGACATCAAGAGATTTTACCTGTCGTTGATTCATGAAAAAGGCTTTAAGCCTAACAGTATGGAAATCATCCATACCATACTTCATCCGGTTTTCTCTACTGCAGTTCGGGATGGCATCATTCGATTGAATCCGACTGATGGTGTCATGAACGAGATCAAAAGAACCCACAACTGGGAAAAACCGAAAAGAAAAGCCTTGACAGAATCGCAACAATCTGCTTTTATTAGTTATGTTTCTTCATCGCCGACCTACAAACACTGGCTACCTATTTTTACTGTGTTGCTCGGGACCGGGTGCAGAATCGGCGAAGTTGTAGGGTTAAGATGGCAAGATTGCGATTTTGCTGAGGGAATAATCTCCATAAATCATAACCTGGTTTATCGCAAACGTGAAAAAACAGGGAAGATGGGTTTCCACGTTACAACGCCTAAGACAAGTGCGGGAATCCGGATTATTCCGATGCTTGAGGAAGTTCGGCGTGCTCTTCTCCAGGAGCGACTTCGTCAAATGGAAGATGGCTTCAATGATACTGTGATTGATGGTTATAGTGGATTCATTTTTTCATCCAGATACGGTGAGGCAATTAGTCCGCATTGCGTCAATCGAGCTATTGAACGAATATGCCGAGATTACAATGCTGAGGAAACGTTACGTGCTAAGCAAGAAAAGCGAGCACCGCAGCTCCTGCCGCATTTTTCATGCCACAACCTAAGGCATACATTTTGCACTCGCTTTTGCGAGAACGAGAAAGATCTCAAGGTTATTCAGGAAATCATGGGGCATGCGGATATCACGACAACAATGAATATTTACAATGAAGCTACGAAGGAAAGAAAAGTGGCCAGCTTCGTTAATCTTGAGGGGAAGATCCGGGTAAGTTAATTTACACCTGATTTTACACCAGTTGAGGAAGTGACGATGGAATATTATGAAACAATATAAGAACATTATGGCCCAGCTTCCGGGCAATGCTGAGGATATGGGAACTTGCGGGGGGATACAGAGCACCGGTTTTCTGTTTCCCACCATGCGCCCGCTGGACTGAATCATGCCCTTGCCCCGGCCAAAGGCCGGGGCATCTTCTTTTCCTCAGGGGGCAACGGCTGTGCTGATGTGCTTTTGTGGAGATATGCTGTAGCAGACAAGTCAGGCTCCCGGGGGGGGAGTTTTCAGTAAAATCGATGATACGGGTTGCAAATGTCTGGATAGATCGCTATAATACCTCCGACAACGTACTCCCAGCGCGGACGGGCGCGGGAAAAAATGAGGTGGATCATTTGGCTTCGAGAGAGAGGAGGCGGCGGGTGTTACGGGCTACCCAAGTGATAGCCATTTCCTTCGCCGCTGTGATTTTCTGTGGGGCTCTGCTGCTGATGCTGCCCTTTGCATCTGTCTCCGGAGAGAGCTGCGGGTTCATGACAGCGCTGTTCACAGCGACGTCGGCCACCTGCGTGACCGGACTGATCGTGGTGGATACCCTGTCGGCATGGACGCTGTTCGGGCAGGTGGTGATCATCCTGCTGATCCAGCTGGGCGGTTTGGGATTTATGACCATCATCTTCCTCCTGGCCTTGCTGGTAAAGCGGAAGCTGTCGCTGAGCCAGCGGCTGACCGCGGCGTCTGGCTTTAACCTGGATGATACCAGCGATGTCGGCCGGCTGGTCAAGGGCGCCCTCAAGACGACCTTTGTATTTGAGGGGGTCGGGGCGCTCATCCTGACCGCCTGCTTTTGGCCCCGGCATGGGGTGGGAGCGATCTGGAAGGGCGTATTCACTTCGGTGTCCGCTTTTTGTAATGCCGGATTCGACATCTTCGGGACTGAAAAGATCGGCAGCCTGTCCACTTATGACGGCGATCCGGTGGTCATCCTGGTGGTAACGGCCCTCATCGCTTGCGGCGGCCTGGGCTTCTTCGTCTGGGAGGAGATCAAGAGCAGACGCCGCTGGCGGACGCTGTCCCTGTACAGCAAGATGGTCATCAGCATGACCATAGCCCTGCTGCTGTTGGGCACCCTGTTTTTCTTTTTCAGCGAGTGGGATAATCCGGAAACGTTAGGTCCCATGCCGGTATGGAAGGCGCTGCTCAACTCCCTGTTCCAGTCGACCACCCTGCGCACGGCGGGCTTTTACTCCATCAGCCAGGGTGCGTTGACCGACGTTTCTCTGGTGATGTGTATCCTGCTGATGCTGGTGGGCGGTTCCTCGGGATCCTGCGCCGGCGGTCTCAAGACAAGCACCGTGGGCGTACTGCTGCTGGCGCTGCGCTCCGGCCTGCGGGGCCGGGAGGTGGTCACCATCCGGGGCCGTACGATCCCACAGCAGAAGGTACTGTCCGCTATGACGCTGATGCTGGTCTTTGTCTTCATGTTCATCGCTGCGTCCATGGCCATCGCCATCATCGACGATGTGCCCTATCTGGCGGCAGCTTATGAGACGGCGTCTGCCATGGCTACGGTGGGGGTCACCACCGGCATCACACCTGGGCTGTCCAGTGCGTCTCACACCATCCTGATCATACTGATGTACTTAGGCCGGGTGGGGGTGCTTTCCTTCTCCCTGGCATTCATGACACAGAAAAAAGTACACAGCAAGATCAATTTCCCCCATGCCGATGTGATGATCGGCTGAGAGATCGCAGGACGCTGCAAATTGCACATATTGGAGGTCGATCAACGATGAAAAACTTTCTGGTAATTGGACTTGGGAGATTTGGTACTGCGGTGGCGCGGGAGCTCTACGCCGTGGGCAACGACGTTCTGGCGGTGGATATCAAGAATGAAAATGTGGAGGCCATCGCGGACTACGTGACCCATGCAGTGGTTGGAGACGGCCGGGACCCGGACGTGCTCCGGGCCCTGGGGGTCAAGGAGTACGACTGCGCGGTGGTGGCCGTGGGCGACGATATCGGCAGCAGCGCCCTCATCACCCTGCGCCTGAAGGAGGCAGGGGTGCCCAAGGTGGTGTGCAAGGTCCAGAGCCATGTCCACCAGCGCCTGCTGGAGAAGATCGGGGCGGACCGGGTGGTGTTCCCCGAGCATGAGATGGGCATCAAGATCGCCCAGGGCCTGGCCCGGTCCAACATCCTGAACTTCATCGAGCTGTCCCCGGAGTACGCCATCGTGGAGGTGGACCTGCCCAACGGCTGGGCCAAGCACACCATCCGGGACCTGGACATCCGGCCTAAGTACCATGTCAACGTCATCGCTATCCGGAGGGGCAGCGAGGTGAGCGTGGCCCCCGGCGCGGACTGGATCATGGCCCCCGGCGACAAACTGATCGTGCTGGGCCGGGACAGTGACATCGCCTCTCTGTGCCAGAAGTGAGCCGGGAGCGGATCACCAGCCGGAGCAACCCTCTGATCGCCCGGCTGCGCCGGCTGAAGAGCCAGCGGGCCGCCCGGCGGGCGGAGGGCGTGTTCCTCTGCGAGGGGCCCAAGATGCTGGCCGAGGCCCTGCGGTGGGGCGCACGCCTGGAGACGGTGGTGTGCGCCCAGGGGGTGCAGCTGCCTGAGCTGCCCGGCCATGTCCGGGTGGTGGAGGTGCCCGAGGACGTGCTGCGCACGGCGGCGGACACCCAGGCCCCCCAGGGGGTGGTGTTCCTCTGCCGGGGGACGGATCTGGCCCTGCCGCAGGAGCTGGAGGGCAGCCGTTTTCTGGTGCTGGACGGGGTGCAGGACCCGGGCAATGTGGGCACCATCTGGCGCTCGGCCGACGCATTTGGCGCGGACGGCCTCATCCTGTGTCCGCCCTGCGCCGATCCCTGGAGCCCTAAGACCGTCCGGGCCACCATGGGGGCGGTGTTCCGCCTGCCGGTGTGGGAGGCCACGCTGGAGGAGCTGGCTGACCGCCTCAGGCTGAAAGGGATCCCCCTCTATGCCACGGCCCTGCGGCAGGACACCGCGGACGTGCGCCAGGTGGACCTGAGCCGGGCGGCGGTGGTGGTGGGCAGCGAGGGGCGGGGCGTATCCCCCCTGGCCCTGGAGCTGAGCGAAAAGACCGTGAAGATCCCCATGCGGGCCCGGTGCGAATCCCTCAACGCCGGGGTTGCGGCCTCGGTGGTGCTGTGGGAGATGGCACGGGGCGGCCTGATCTGAAGAAGAGCGGAAAGGAGATGGCACGATGTCCGAACTGAAGTATTGGCTGTGGCTGACCAGCCGGAGAGGAGCCAGCGGACAGGGGCTGATGGAGCTGCTGTCCCATTTCGGCACGCCGGAGAGCGCCTATTTCGCGGACCGGCAGGCCTATGAACAGTTGGGTGGGCTGCCGGAGGCGGCCCGCCGTTCTTTAGAGGAGAAATCTCTGGCCGGGGTGGATAAGATCCTGGGGGACTGCGACCGGCTGGGCATCCGCATCATGACCATCCAGGACGCCATCTATCCTGCGCGGCTGCGGGCGATCCACCAGCCGCCCCTGGTGCTCTACTGGAAGGGGCGGGAGATCGCCGTGGACGAGGAGGCGGCGGTGGCCGTGGTGGGCACCCGGACGGCAACACCCTACGGCGTGCGCATGGCCGGACAGCTGGGCCTGGACCTGACCCGGGCGGGGGCCCTGGTGGTGTCCGGCATCGCCGAGGGGATCGACGCGGCGGCGGTGCGGGGCGCCCTCAAGGCGGGCGGCCCGGTGATCTCCGTGCTGGGCGGCGGCATCGACGTCGTCTACCCCAGGTCCCACCGGGACCTGTTCGCCGACGTGGCGGCGGCAGGCGCCCTGGTGAGCGAGTACCCGCCGGGGACGGAGACCCGGGGCAGCCACTTCCCGGTGCGCAACCGGATCATCAGCGGCCTGTCCCTGGGCGTCGTGGTGGTGGAGAGCCCCCGCACCGGCGGCAGCCTGATCACCGCCGGCCACGCCCTGGACCAGGACCGGGAGGTATTCGCCGTCCCCGGACCGGTGGACGCCCCCAACAGTGTGGGCACCGACCGCCTGATCCAGGAGGGCGCGGCCAAGCTGATCTTCGATGCAGGGGACGTGCTGTGCGAGTTCGCCGACCGCTTCCCGGAGAGATTCGGGCGGGCGGTCCCCCTGCCGGAAGAGGCACGGGAACAGCGGCTGGAGAGCCGCAGCTCCGCCCCCGTCCGCCGGAGCGCCGCCCCCGATCCAGAACAAAAAGAGCTTGACGATCCCGTAAACTTGGAATATATTGACTGGAAGGACTACAAAAATAAGCTGACCGACGACCAGCGGGACATCCTGCTGGCGCTGGAGCGGGGGCCCCAGGTGGCAGACGACCTGGTGGAGCGCACCCAGATCCCAGCCCGGCGGGTGCTTGCCGCCCTGACCATCCTGCAGGTCCAGGGCTTCGTGGCGGAGGAGAGCGGGAAGCGCTTCCGGGCCCTCGTCCGGCTGAAGATCGAGTAATGTAATGTTAATGGAGTAATGCATCGTATGGCAAAGACGAACCTAGTGATCGTGGAGTCCCCGGCCAAGGCCAAGACCATCGGGAAGTACCTGGGCCCCGGCTATCAGGTGAAGGCGTCCATGGGACATGTCCGGGACCTGCCCAAGAGCAAGCTGGGGGTGGATCTGACCACCTTCGAGCCTGAATACCAGAACATCAAGGCCAAGGAGGAGACCATCGCCGAGCTGCGAAAGGCCGCCAAGGCCAGCGACAAGGTCTACCTGGCCACCGACCCGGACCGGGAGGGGGAGGCCATCTCCTGGCACCTCCAGTCGGTGCTGGACGTGCCGGAGGACAAGACCTGCCGGGTCACCTTCAACGAGATCACCCGCAAGGTGGTCACCGATTCCATCGCCCACCCCCGGCAGATCGACCAGGACCTGGTGGACGCCCAGCAGGCCAGGAGAGTGCTGGACCGGATCGTGGGCTATCAGCTCTCCCCGCTGCTGTGGAAGAAGATCCGCCGGGGCCTGTCCGCCGGACGGGTCCAGTCGGTGGCCACCCGGCTGGTGGTGGAGCGGGAGGAGGAGATCCGTGCCTTCCAGCCCAAGGAGTACTGGTCCATCACCGCCGACCTGTCCCGCATCGCTCCCAACATCGGGGGCTTCAAGGCCGACTACTACGGCCAGGGGAAAAAGGCGGAGCTGGGCAGCGCCGACGAGGTGGAGCAGGTGGTCCGGGCGGTGGAGCACGCCCCCTTCACCGTCACCGCGGTGAAGCGCCAGGACAAGTCCCGCAACCCCGCGCCCCCCTTCATCACCTCCACCCTCCAGCAGGAGGCGTCCCGGAAGCTGAACATGACCCCCCGCCGCACCATGTCCATCGCCCAGCAGCTCTATGAGGGGGTGGACATCGCCGGGGAGGGCACTGTGGGCCTCATCACCTATATGCGTACCGACTCCCTGCGGCTGTCCGAGGAGGCCCTGGCCGCGGCCAAGACCTTCATCGAATCCCGCTACGGCAAGCAGTACTACCCGCCCAAGACCCGGCACTACAAGTCCAAGGGCAGCGCCCAGGACGCCCACGAGGCCATCCGCCCCTCCAACGTGGCATTGACGCCGGAGGACATCAAAAAAGATCTGACGGGCGAGCAGTACCGGCTGTACAAGCTCATCTGGAGCCGCTTTCTGGCCTGCCAGATGGCCCCCGCCGTGTACGACAACGGCTCCATCGAGGTGGAGGCGGAGGGCCACCAGTTCCGGGCCAGCCATTCCTCCTTAAAGTTCTCCGGCTTTACAGCTGTTTATGAGGAGGGGAAGGACGACGAGGACGAGCCTGTCCAGTCCCCGCTGCCCGACCTGAAGGAGGGGGAGGGGCTCAAGCTCAACAGCCTCTCCAGGGATCAGCACTTCACCCAGCCTCCCGCCCGGTTCACCGAGGCTACCCTCATCCGGGCCCTGGAGGAAAAGGGCATCGGCCGGCCCTCCACCTACGCCCCCACCATCTCCACCATCACCGACCGGGAGTATGTGGTGAAGGAGGGCAAGCACCTGCGGCCCACCCCCCTGGGAGAGGTGGTCACGGGGCTGATGAAGGACAAGTTCCCCGACATCGTGGACACCGCCTTTACCGCCCAGATGGAGAGCGAGCTGGACAAGGTGGAGGCCGGGCAGGTCCAGTGGAAGCAGGTGCTGGGCGAGTTCTACCAGGACTTCTCCGCCGAGCTGCAAAAGGCGGAGAGCGAGCTGGACGGCGAGCGCATCAAGGTGCCCGACGAGGTGACGGAGGAGATCTGCCCCCAGTGCGGCCGGAATCTGGTGGTCAAGTCCGGGCGGTTCGGCCGTTTCCTGGCCTGCCCCGGCTGGCCGGAGTGCAGCTTCACCATGCCCCTGGTGGTGGTCATGCCGGGCAAGTGCCCCAAGTGCGGCGCCCGGCTGGTCAAGCGCACCGGAGTGAGCAAAAAGACCAACAAGCAGTACACCTATTACTGCTGTGAGTTTTTGAACAGCAAGGACGAGTCCCGGCGGTGCGACTTCATGACCTGGGACGTGCCGGTGAAGGACGACTGCCCGGTGTGCGGCCACACGATGTTCAAAAAGGCCG
>JAHZFC010000099.1:1327-8302 GCA_019421525.1 Clostridiales bacterium | reverse complement strand
GACGCCCTCCACCCCGTTGCCGTGGATCATGAAGGGGGGCACGCAGGAGGTGAAGCCCTTGCCGAGCATGAAGTCCCGGGCGTAGGAGAGGACCGCGGAGTGGAGCCGGGCGATATCCCCCATGAGATAGTAGAAGCCCGCGCCGGACACCCGGCCGGCGGCGTCCATGTCCACGCCGTCAAAGCGCTCCATGATCTCGGTGTGGTAGGGCACCTCGAAGTCGGGCACCACCGGCTCGCCGAACCGCTCCACCTCCACGTTGTGGCTGTCGTCCGGGCCGATGGGGACGGAGGGGTCGATCATCTGGGGGATGACCAGCATGATCTTGCGGATCTCCTGGGCCAGCTCGTCCTCCAGCTGCTCCAGCTGGGAGAGCCGGTCGGCGTTGGCCTTCACCTGGGCCTTGGCCGCCTCGGCCTCCGCCAGCTTGGAGGGGTCCTTCTTGGCCTGGCCCATGAGCATGCCCACCTGCTTGCTGAGGGTGTTCCGGGCGGAGCGGAGGTTGTTGGCCTCGGTCATGGCGTCCCGGTTACGGCGGTCCAGCTCGATGACCTGGTCCACCAGGGGGAGCTTTTCGTCCTGGAATTTCTTCTTGATGTTTTCCTTGACTGCTTCCGGGTTCTCCCGGATGAATTTGATGTCCAGCATTGTCTTTCACCTACATTACATGAAATGTTGTTTGTATCCGCCTGTGAGTTCGCCGGGGATTGCTTCATCCAGAGCCTCAATCGGGCACTTCTGCTGCTTCCAAGGGTGCAACGTAAAAATCGAGAAAAGAGATCAAATACCCATGGCCGACCAGGAAATCCGCGATCTCCTGGAAGCGCTTGGTGTGATCATATATTACACCGGAGTAGCTGCTGAAGTAACCTTGGGATAAAAGATCTTCGGATTGGATGGAGACGATGATATCAGCACAGGTCTCATAGTTTCCCGCTTGAAATTGTGTCTCTAGGACAAGAAAAGCGGTATTGAACAGGTTTTGATTGTTTGCATCATTCCACTTGTCTCTATAGAAATCCACGTCCGCTTCGGAAGCCTGCAGTTGGGTCCTCAGTTCCAGATATTCTGACACGATGTGGTCTACGCTGTCCATTGCGGCCTCATAGTCCCGGAACCGCTGCTCCCGGATCTGGCCCTGGAGGACGCAGGCCAGCAGCACCAGACACCCGGCGGCCAGCAGGGCGGTGAGCCAGGTCAGGGGCTTGGACCAGGGGGGGTGGGGCGCTTTTTCCGGCTTGGCCTGTGGGGGCGGAGCGTGTTTTTGCAAGGGCCCAGCCATGCTCAGTCCCCCTCTCCGTTTTCTCCCGGGTACGGATAGGTCGATGAAGCGAGGAAGTCGAAAGCCTCCTCGCCCAGCTCGAGATACTGGGTCCCATCTTCTCCGGTTTCGATGGCCAGATAGCCTTCCTCCAGCAAGGTGTTCAGAAAGTCTTGATATCGGGGCAGCAGGGGGATATAGCTCTCACCATAATATCCTTCGTAATAGGAATCATATTCTTCTAAGTATTCTTCCATCCCGGTGATGTAAGGTGAGTTGTTTGAGATCTCTATTGCCGCGGAAAGCAGATCGCCCTGTGCCATAAAGAGCTCGATGCGGTACAGCAGACCGATGGTAACGGCTTCTGTTTCCACTTCACCGTATCTGTTGGCCAGATCAGAGGCTGTTTCATGCTCGATGTCTAATTGGCGCTCTAACTCATCGATCTGCAGATCCATGGAATCAAAGTTTCGGCTCATGGCCTCGATGGCGGTCAGCGTTTCCCCCAGCTGGGCATAGCGGGCGTTGTCCTGATGGAGCTGGGTCAGATAAACTGCCAGCAGGATGCAGAACGCCGCCCCGAACAGCACCGTGAAGCAGGGCAGGAGATAGGTGGACCACCGGACGGCCGGGGCCGGGGCTTCATGGCCGGGCTCCGGCACCTCATCAGGAGGCTCCTCCTCCTCAAAGCTGGCTTGGGGCCGGGCAGAGGGGAGCTTCTGCCGGGCCAGCTCCCGGTGGATGGTCTGTTCGATGATGTCCTCTTCTTCCGGAGGGGTGGGATGGTCAGCCAAGGGGACGCCTCCTTTCTTGTTTCACGTGAAACACGGTCCGACCTCCGGTCTTAGTTCCCTGTCTGTTCGGGGAAAAGGGAGGTGCGGAGGGCCTCATCCAGATATCCTTCCTCCACCAGCTCGTCGAAGATCTCCCGGAACCGGGAGAGGACTTCTCCCTCTTCTGGCGGAGCGTAGTCATCGGACGAACTCAGCATGGTGTACTGCTCGGCGCACGCCTCCAGATCGCCCTCCCGGTAGCTGTACTCGATCCGCCAGAGGGCCTGCCAGATGCGGGCGTCCGCCTGGGAGTCCTTCCACTGCTGGGCCTGGTCCTCATACTGTTGCTGCCAGGAATCGGCTGAATCCTGGGCCTGCTGCAGCTGCTCCTCCAGCTCCGCTGCCTGCTCTTCCAGGGCATCGTATTCGCCCCGCAGCACTTGGTTTTCATTGAGCAGCTCGTCGATCGATTCAAAGGAGGTCAGCGAGTCCTGGAGGGAGCTGATGGCCGCGTCGTTGGCCCGCTGCTGCATGAGGTAGGCCATGAACAGCATGGTGAAGGCCGCGGCGAACAGCACCACCAGATAGATGAATACTGAGGTCCGGCGGCCGCCCTTCTTTTTCTCGCTGTCGGCTTGGTCCGGCTTGCCGGCCGGGGGAGGCGTCGGCTCCGGCTGGCTCGGGGCGGGGGACTGCTGGCTGGAGGAGGTGTCCTCCGGCGGGGCCTGTCTGGGATCCTGCTCTCTGATCTGGTCAGCCATCCTGGGTCCCTCCCTGGCTCTTGACCGTGGCCGCGGAGGCGGGCAGCGTCTCCAGCAGGTCCAAGAGGGCGTTCAGATCGTCCACATCGTAGAACTCCAGCTCCAGACGGCCCTTCTTTCGGCCGGTGGTGATGGTCACCTTGCGGCCCAGGCGGCCGGAGAGGGACTTTTCCACCTCGGCGATGTAGATGCGGTTCTCATCCGCGGGCTTTTCCTTCTTCTCCTTGGGCTCCAGGGTGAATTTCTTGGCCGCCGCCTCTGCCTGCCGGACGGACAGGCCCTGGTCGATGATGAGCTGGGCAAAGGCGGTCTGGGCCTTTTCCCCCTCCACCATGAGCACCGCCCGGCCATGGCCGGCGGACAGCCTGCCGTCCACCAGCATCTCCCGGACTGCGGGGGGGAGGGAGGTGAGCCGCAGGGCGTTGGCGATGGCGGGGCGGGACTTGCCCATCCGCTTGGCCACCTCCTCCTGGGTCATGGAGAAATCGGTGAGCAGCACCAGGTAGCCCTCCGCCTCCTCCATGGGGTTCAGGTCCTCCCGCTGGAGGTTCTCGATGAGGCCCAGCTCCAGCACCTTCTTGTCATCCGCTTCAATGATGACGGCGGGCACTTCCATCAGCCCGGCCAGCTTGGCCGCCCGCCAGCGCCGCTCCCCGGCGATGATCTGATAGTAGCCGGAGGACAGCCGCCGGACGGTGAGGGGCTGGATGATGCCGTGCTCCCGGATGGAGTCGGCCAGGTCCATCAGGGCCTCGTCGTCAAAGCGTTTTCTGGGCTGGTTCAGTCCCGGCTCCACCTGGGAGATGGGCAGAAAAATGGAGCCAGCCTCAGGGGTCTGAAGGGCGGCGTCCCCCATGAGGGCGCCCAGACCCTTGCCCAGGCCCTTGGCTTTGGGCATGAAGATCATTCCTTTCTGTCTGATGTTTCACGTGAAACGAGATCTAGTTCGTCTTCTTATTTCGGGTCAGGAATTCCCTGGCCGCCGCGTCGTAGGCCTCCGCCCCCCGGGAGAGCCGGTCGTACTCGCTCACCGGCTTGCCGTGGCTGGGGGCCTCGCTGAGGCGGACGTTCCGGGGGATGACAGAGGCAAATACCTTGCCCGGGAAGTGCCGCTTGACCTCCTCCGCCACCTGCATGGACAGGTTGGTGCGGCCGTCGTACATGGTCAGGAGCACCCCCTCCAGCTCCAGAGAGGGGTTCAGGGAGCGCTTGGCCAGCCGGACGGTGTACAGCAGGTCGCTCAGCCCCTCCAGAGCGTAGTACTCGCACTGGACCGGCACCAGCAGGGTGTCCGCCGCGCACAGGGCGTCCAGAGTGAGCAGCTCCAGAGAGGGAGGGCAGTCGATGAACACATAGTCGTAGCGGTCCAACAAAGGGGCCAGGGCGTCCCGCAGGCGGTATTCCCGCCGCTCCACCCCGATCAGCTCCACCGTGGCGCCGGACAGAGATTTGTTGGAGGGCAGCACATCCGCCCAGCGGGTGGTCACCACGGCCTTCTGGGCCTCCACCTCTCCCAGTAGCACATCATAGACATTGGGGGAGCAGTTCTTATCCACACCAAAGCCGGAGGTGGCGTTGCCCTGGGGGTCAAAGTCGCACACCAGCACCCGTGTGCCCAGGGCGGTGAGGGCGGCAGCCAGGTTGACACAGGTGGTGGTCTTGCCCACGCCGCCCTTTTGATTGACGATCGCAACAGTCTTAGCCATAGGGTACCCGCCTTTTCCCGGCCTCAGACGGCCGAACCATAAGATCAGTGACAAATGATAAAGAGACAGGATATATTATAGCTTGTTCCCGTAACCATTTCAACTGTCAATTCCCCAAAAGGAGGAGAAGGAGGACGTTTCACGTGAAACACCCAGTGGAAAAAGCCCCGGATGTTTCACGTGAAACACCCGGGGGAGGAAAAGGATATATAAGGAAGAGAGCCATGTGCCGTCAAGAGTTCCTGGGGCGGCCTTTGGGCAGAGCGGAAGTCTGCTTGGGGATGCGGATAGTGAGCAGGATCTCCTCCTCCGTCTCCTGGCGGCCGCACTGGGCGGCCACCCCTGCGGAGTTCATGATAGACAGCCCCCGCTGGATGGTGTTGAGGAACAGGCGGACATCCCTGGTGCGGTAGATGGGGAAGGGGCGGCCCCGCTTGGCCGGGCGAGACAGCCGCTCCACATATTCCTCCGTCCTGGCAACGGTGAGCTGGTGGCGGATGACATAGGCGGCGGCCTGCCGCTGGAGCTCAGGGCTGTCCAGCCGGAGAAGGGCGCGGGCATGGCGCTCAGACAGGCCGGAGGAGCGCAGGCTGTCCAGCACGTCGGCGGGCAGCTTGAGCAGCCGCAGCTTGTTGGCCACGGCGGACTGGGACTTGCCCACCCGCCGGGCCACCTCCTCCTGGGACAGGTGGTAGGTGTCCACCAGCTGGCGGAGGGCCAGGGCCTCCTCCCAGAAATCCAGGTCCTTCCGCTGGAGATTTTCCACCAGGGCCATGAGGGAGGAGGTCTCGTCACTGGCCGCCACCTCCAGGCAGGGCACCGTGGCCAGCCCGGCCAGCTTGGCCGCCCGCCAGCGCCGCTCCCCGGCGATGAGCTCCCAGCTCTGACCGGAGCGCCGGACGGTGAGGGGCTGCAAGACCCCCAGCTGAGAGATGGACCCGGCCAGCTCCTCCAGCTCCTCCTGGGAAAAGTGCCGCCGGGGCTGATTGGGGTTGGGGACCAGGGCATCCACAGGCAGCTCCAGCACCTGCCGGCCCTCATGCTTTCTGAACAGCGCCATATCCGCCGCCTCCTGCTGTGTTTTGGCAAATTATACCACGGATACAGGGAGAAAACCCACGAAGGGGGGCGAAGGAGAGCGGCGGACAGAGAAAACGGCTGTGTCCCGATGGGGCACAGCCGGAGGAAAGGATGGGAGCGTCTGCTCAGGCCCGGAGGAAGCCCTTGCCGAAGATCTCGCTGGAGTTGGTGATGAGTATGAAGGCGTGGGGGTCCAGCACCTTCAGGTAGCGCCGCAGGGCCACCGCCTGGATGCGGGACAGGGCGGCCATCACCACCCAGCGCTTCTCGTGGGAGTAGGCCCCCTCCGCCTCCCAGCAGGTGGCGGAGCGGTGGAGGGTGTGGGTGATGTAGCCGCACACCTCCTCCGGCTGGGAGGTGACCAGGATGAAGCTCTTACGCCGGTTGAGGGACTCGATGACCGTGTCCACCAGCACGCTGCGCAGGGTCAGGCCCAGCATGGAGCACAGGCCGGTCTCCGCGTCGAACACCAGGAAGGTGGACGCGGCGATGAGCACGTCCACACACAAAAGGGCCTTGCCGATGTCCAGGCTGGAGTACTTTTTCAAGATCATGGCCAGGATATCGGTTCCGCCGGTGGAGCTCTCCAGATTGAACAGGATGGCGGAGCCCAGGGCGGGGAGGATGATGGCGAAGAACAGCTCCAGGATCTTCTCATCCGTCAGCGGGCCGGACATGGGGAAGAGCCACTCGAACAGGGACAGAAGGCCGGAGAACAGCACCGAGCAGTACACCGTGCGCAGGCCGAAGCCCCGGTTGAGCACCGCAAAGCCCAGCACCAGGAAGGCCAGGTTGATCACCGCCGCGTAGGTGGACGAGCTGATGGCGGGGAAGAGGGAGGAGAGGATCACGGCGATGCCGGTGACCCCGCCGGTGGAAAAGTTGTTGGGGAACTTGAACACATAGGTGCCGATGGCCACCAGGGCGGTGCCAAAGGTCATGAGCAGGAACTCCTGGACTAGCTTCTTTTTCGACATGGTAGATGGACTCCTTTTCGGCACGACAGAGCCTGCATTGTGAAAGTGTCAATATTGTAGCAGAAAAGAGGACACACTACAAGAAAATATGTGCAAAAAATCAAATGGCATCCCCCGGTATTTTTTGTTACAATGTTGGCATTAAAAGGGGAAATGGGGCGAAAGCATGAAACTGCTGGAGGACCGCATCCGAAAGGACGGGGTGGTCAAGGACGGAGACGTGCTCAAGGTGGACAGCTTCCTCAACCACCAGATGGACGTGGAGCTGTTCGCGGAGATGGGGCGGGAGTGGGCCAGGCTGTTCGCGGACGACCATGTGACCAAGATCCTCACCATCGAGGCGTCCGGGATCGGCATCGCCTGCCTGGCGGCGCAGCAATTCCACGTGCCGGTGGTGTTTGCCAAGAAGAACCAGAC
>JAHZFC010000099.1:0-1317 GCA_019421525.1 Clostridiales bacterium | reverse complement strand
GTGGAGTCCTTTACACATGGACGGGTCTATGATATCATAGTAGCAAAGCAGTTTTTGGACCCGGGCGACCGGGTCTTGCTCATTGATGACTTCCTGGCCAAGGGAGCGGCCCTCCAGGGGCTGATCCAGCTGGTGCGGGAGTCGGGGGCCACCCTGGTGGGGGCAGGCATCGCCGTGGAAAAGGCTTTCCAGACCGGCGGCGACCTGATCCGGGGGATGGGCGTCCGGGTGGAGTCCCTGGCCCGGATCAAGTCCATGGGCCCCGAGGGCATCGAGTTCTGCTGAAGAGCAGGACCGGAAAGGGTTACACGCCGGCCTCGGCCGGTTGTAATGATAGAAGGATAGAATGGATCAGATTTCTAAGGAGGAAATGAGACATGAAGAAACGGATCTTAGCCTTGATGCTGGCCGGCGCGATGGTCTTTGGCCTGGCCGCCTGCGGCACGGACAGCGGGGATCAGCCGGATGAGACCGAGACCAGCTCCGTCGGCACCGGCGGGGAGGAGAGCAGCGAGCCCTCCGGCACCAACAGCGACTTCAAGGTAGGCGCCATCTATATCAACAGCAAGAACGACACCGCCGGCTACACCTACGCCCACAACAACGGCATCACCACCGCCATGGAGGACCTGGGCCTGGACGTGGACAGCCAGCTGGTGGTGGTGGACGAGGTGGCCGAGGACTATGAGGCTGTCTCCACCGCGGTGGACACCCTGGTGGGCGAGGGCTGCAACATCATCTTCGGCATCTCCTTCGGCTACCTGGACGCAATGGCTGACAAGGCTGAGGAGTACCCCGATGTGGTGTTCTCCCACGCCACCGGCTATAAGAGCAATGAGACCAACTTCAACAACTACTTCGGCCGCATCTATCAGGCCCGCTACCTGGCCGGCGTGGCCGCCGGCCTGAAGAGCCTGGAGGAGGGCAACAACAACGTGGGCTATGTGTCCGCCTACGGCACCCAGTATGCCGAGACCTGCTCCGGCATCAACGGCTTTACCCTGGGCGTGCAGTCCGTCAATCCTGACGCCACCGTCTACGTCAAGGAGCTGGGCGCCTGGGCCGACGAGCAGAACGAGTACGCCTTTGCCGAGGAGCTCATCAACACCTACAACTGCTGCGTCATCGCCCAGCACTGCGACTCCGCCCAGCCCCAGCTGGCGGCCGCCAACGCCGGGGTGTACGGCTGCGGCTACAATTCCGACATGACCGCTGACGCCCCCGACGCCCACCTCACCGCCCCCATCTGGAACTGGAACGTCTATTACCAGAAGGCCATCGAGACGGCCATGAACTGCACCCCCGACCAGTTCGTCA
>JAHZFC010000098.1:6696-8388 GCA_019421525.1 Clostridiales bacterium | reverse complement strand
ACAGGGCTTCTGACAAATATTCCTTTTTAGTGTCTACTTTCCCTTGACAGGTGCACCCGGCGATGCCGGGCGGCCCTTCTTCCGCTATTTATCGTTCTGCTGGGCGCAGGGCTGTCCAGCTCTGGTACAGCCGGGCCAGGGAGGATATCTCATCGTCCTCCGCCCAGCGCCAGGTGAGGGCCCCGGTGGGGCAGGAGTGGACACAGGCGGGCTGGAGCCCGGCCTGGATGCGCTCCAGGCAGCCGTGGCACTTCTCCATCTTCTCCCGGGGGCGCTTCTCCCCGGTGGGGCGGAAGGTAGGGGCCCCGTAGGGACAGGCCATGGCGCAGGAGTGGCAGCCGATGCAGTTGGTGGTGTCGTACCGGGTCAGGCCGGTGGCCGGGTCCTTGTACAGGCAGCCCACCGGGCAGGCGGTGACACAGGGGGCGTCGGCGCAGTGGAGGCAGGCCATGGACATGGACACCATGTCGTCGCCGCTCTCATACTGGTACACCTTGCGGTAGTGTTCCTGGCCGGCCTCCACATCCACGTCGTTCTGGTCCATACAGGCGATGGCGCAGGCGCCGCAGGCGGAGCACTTTTTCTCGTCGAACTCAAACAGGATCTTCACTGTCCCTGCGCCTCCTTCTCTACCCGGCACCGGACGCTGCGGTAGCCCGGGAAGCCGGAATAGGGGTCGTTGTGTCCGGGGGGAACGATGGAGTTGGCGTCCGCCTCCCGGTATCCGTGGTAGAGGTAGACCGTCCCCTCCAGGGCCCGGCGGGTGGGGTTGGCGGCCACGGTGAGGCTGCCCGCGCTGGTGCTCAGCCGGATGAGATCCCCCCGCTCCACCCCCAGCCGGGCGGCGTCCTGGTCGTTCATGTCGGCCATGGGCACCGGGCGCATGGAGCGCAGCCAGGGCACGTCGTGGAGCCGGGAGTGGAGGGCGTTGGGCAGCCGGGCTCCCGCCACCAGGCGGAAGGGGAACTGCTCCGGGTCCGCGTCGTCCGCGCTGTCCCTCCAGGTGGGCAGGGGGTCCAGCCCGGGGTGTTTTTCAATAATGGTGGACCACAGCTCGAATTTTCCCGTGGGGGTCTGGAAGCCGTGCTCCCCCACAGGGATGACCTTTACCCCCTCCAGCTTCTGGGGGAACTGGCTGTGTGCCTTGAGGAAGTCCACATCCACGGGGGTCTGGCGGAGCATATAGCGCACACAGGCCTCGGAGCCGGAACGGAGCAGCTCGTCATCCAGGTCCAGCCGGTCGGCCAGCTCCACGATGATCTCATCGTCCGGCCGGGACTGGCCCAGGGGCGCGATCACCGGCTGGGTCCACTGGCCGAAGCCGCCGCCAAACACCTTGAACTCGCTGCGCTCGAAGCTGGAGCAGCAGGGCAGCACGATGTCCGCCAGCTTGGCGGTGTCCGTCAAAAACAGGTCGATGTCCACGAAGAAGTCCAGCTCCTTGAGAGCCTGTTCCAGCTCCCGGTCGGCGTTGAACATCCGGTAGTTCATCCCGTGGGCCCAGATCGCCTTGACGGGGTATGGCGTCCCCTCCCGGATCTGCCGGGCCAGGTCGCACCCCTGCATCTCACCCACCACCTCGTCCCACAGAGGGAACCGCTCCGCCCCCACCGGGCGGGGCGCGTCCTTGGGGTACTTCTCAAAGGGGAACTCGTGGTCCAGGGGGGAAAAGCCCGCCATGGAGTGGGCGTA
>JAHZFC010000098.1:0-6686 GCA_019421525.1 Clostridiales bacterium | reverse complement strand
TAGGTCAGGGGGGCGGGGATCATGCCGCCGGGGCGGTCAAAGGTGCCCATGATGGCGGACAGGGCCATCACCGCCCGGTGGGTCTGCATACCGTTTTTGTGGTGGACCAGGGCGGCGGAGGACTGGTTGATGGCCAGGGGCATGTTCTCGTGGATCATCCGGGCGGCCTGGCGGACCTGGCCGGCAGGCACACCGGTGAGCTCCTCCACCCGCTCAGGGGGAAAGCCCATGACATAGTCCCGGTAGGGCTCGTAGCCGTAGACGTTCGCCTCGATGTACCCGTGGTCCACCCAGTCGTTGACGATAAGCTCCCGGGCCAGGCCCAGGGCCAGGGCGCAGTCGGTGCCCGGGCGCGGGCGCAGGTGGAGGTCGCACACCTTCTCCACCGCGGAGGTGATGCGGGGGTCCACGATGATGACCTTCATCCCCCGCTCGCGGGCTCTCTCCAGGCCGCCGATCATGAGGTAGGCGGAGTAGTAGGGGTTGCAGCACCACCCCAGGAACACCCCCGCCCGGCCCAGGTCGGGAGCGGCAAAGTCCGCCCCTGTGGCCAGGCGCCAGGACATGACGGTGGAGGTGAAGCAGGAGGAGGACTCGGTGCCGTAGTTCACCGAGCCGAAGGAGTAGCACAGCCGCTGCAAAAAGGGGCGGTACCACTTGTTATAGCCGGAGTAGAAGGCAACAGACGAGGGGCCGTACCGCTCTTTCACCGCATTGAGGCGGGGAATGATCTCCTCCCAGGCCTGCTCCCAAGTGATGGGCTCGAACCTGCCCTCGCCCCGCTCGCCCACCCTGCGCAGGGGGGTGAGCACCCGGTCCTTCCGGTAGACATACTGCCGGTTGGCCTGCCCCTTGGGGCACAGCAGGCCGTGGTTGGTGGGGTGTCCGTCGGTGCCCTCCACCTTGATGATCTTGCCGTCCTTCACATAGCACGTCACGCCGCAGTGGGGACCGGGGGCGCACACGTCGCAGAAGGAGTTGCGGGTGACGATCCCCGTGTCCTCTCCGGGGATCTTGCCATGGAGCTTTTCTTCCAGGGTGCTCATGCCTTTGCCTCCCCCTCAAACAGAGATAGAAATCCGTCGGTGAACCCCTCCCGGGCCAGCAGGCCCCGCAGGGCCGTGGGCAGCGGGGCGCGGTTGCCGGTAAAGCGGTTCATCAGGTAGTTCTTCACCACGCCGCTGATGTGGTAGCTGTCCAGCAGGTTGACGCACCGCAGCTCTCCGTCCGCCACCACCGCCTCGATGTACCGCCGGTCGGAGGGCTTGCCCACCCGGTAGACCTCCCCCTGGGCCCGGACGTCCCCGAGGCCCACGAAGTCCATCCCCATGAAATGGGTGATGTTGTGGAGGATATTGCCGGAAAAGAGCACCGGGTCTCCGGCCATGCAGTGGCCGGCGGTCTGCCCCTGGTAGGCGGCATTGGCCCACAGGCCGATGATCTGGTGCCCGCCGGACATGATCTCCCGGCCCTGGCAGCAGTCCCCGGCGGCGTAGATGCCCGGGGCGGAGGTCTCCATGGAGTCGTTGACCACGATGCCCCGGTCCACCTCCAGCCCGGCCGCCCGGGCCAGCTCCGTCCGGGCCCGGGTGCCGATGCACAGCACCAGCAGGTCGGAGACCACCGGCTCCCCCTGGGCAAAATAGGTGGTCACCTGGTCCCGGGTCTCTTCCGCCCGAGTCACCGCCGCTCCGAAGCGCAGGGCCACCCCCTGCTCCTCCAGCCGCCGCTGGATCTCGGCGGATACATCGGGCAGGGCCGCCAGGGGGAACACCCGCTCGGCCAGGTCGGCCAGGGTACACCGGATGCCCGCCTCCCGGCACAGCTCCACGATCTTGATGCCCACCATGGACGCGCCGATCACGGTGACCGAGCGGATGCCGCCCGCTTCCAGCCGCTCCCGCAGCCGCTTGGCGTCGGCCACCGTGCGCATGCACAGCACCCGGCCGCCCACGCTCACCCCCAGCGGGGGCACCACCGGGTCCGCCCCGGTGGCCAGCAGGATGGCATCGAACTCCATCCGCGCCCCGTCAGCCAGGACGAGAGCCCGGCTGTCCTTGTCCAGGGCAGTCACCCGGGTGTCCATGTGGAGGACGGGGGAGAGCCTCTGCGCCACCTCCTCCAGGCTGCCAAAGGGGAACAGCGCCTCAAAGGGCAGCCGCCCGGCGGCATAATAGGTGGTCAGCATCGGGTTGGCCGGCGGCTGGTCCAGCTCGGAAAAAACGTGGATCTCAGATCCCGGGTCACTTTGGCGCAGCGCCTCCAGTCCATGGTAGCCCGCGCAGCCAAAGCCCACAATCGCATAGCGCTTTCCCATCTCTGCCCCTCCTGTCCCGCCCTGTGCGGGCGGATGTTTCGTCGCTTTCTCATACATGGCCGAATCCTTTCCGCAAGCACCGAGATTGGCCCTTGTGGGCGCGACCATCCGGCTGTGCCGCAGGAACGAACCGCCCCGCAGTTTATTCAGCGGCATTATTATAACATAATCTCTGGCGGAAATACAGTCCCATTTCCATTCGTTCTATGGGACTTTTCCCACCTGGGCCCGGGCCGCTGTCCCCTTGCGGCCCGCACCCGCCTGTGGTACACTAGATCCACAGGAACGTATCCCCCCCCCCCATTGCGCGAAAGGAGCGTCTTTTTATGCCCGTTGTCATCACTGAGGAGGAGCGGCACCTCCCCTATGCCAAATATTTTTACCAGGACATGGCCCCCATCCCCCAGGACAAGCTGGACATCTGGCACGGCCCCATGGCCGACCCGGCCCTGGCCACCCCGGTGGAGCGGCGCAGCGATTTCCTGGACGAGGGCAGGGTGGCCCTGGAGGTGGGCTTTACCGTGGCCCCCAACGGCACCGGCTTTGTGGCCAACAGCACCTTCATGCCCGGCGTGACGCCGGAGATGTTCGACTGGTGGTTCGGCTGGCACTGTGTGGGTCCCGACCTGCGCTATCAGATCTGGGACCGGGACGACCACCTCCAGGCCCGTGCCATCCAGGCCGACTATGTCCTCGACCCCGCCGTGCCCTGGAGGGAAAAGACCTGGGGCGTCACCCACGACATCATGGAGGACATCGGCCTGGGCATGGAGCGGCTGCTGCTCCAGTTCTGCAAGCCCTCCGACCTGGGCTATGACATGTCCAAGGTGGGCACCCCCTCCTGCGCCGCCATGGTGTGCGCCGTGGGCAGGAGCAGCTCCCCCGCCCTCATGACCCACAAGGCGGTCCCCGCCGAAGGGGGCATCTGGTTCAAGTCCCACTTCTGGATGGGCTACGGCCTGGACGAGGCGGGGCAGCTGGTCAAGCTGGTGCCCGACGGCCAGGCAGTTCCCGAGATGGTGCCCCGGGCCCTGTTCGGCCACTGCATCAAAGAATTTTCCAACCTGGCCGCCATCCTTCCCTCCCTCTACGCCGAGGAGAAGGACCGGCTGTGAGGGGCGCGCCATGAGACTGATCGCCTGCGTGGACGACCGGGGAGGCATGGCCTTCCACCAGCGCCGCCAGAGCCGGGACCGGGTGGTCCGGCAGCACATCCTGGCCGACGCCTTCGGCGGCCGGCTGTGGATGAACGCCTACTCCGCCGGACAGTTCTCTCCAGAGGAGCGGGAAGGGCTGCTGGTGGCGGAGGACTTCTGGGACCGGGCGGAGCGCGGTGACTTCTGCTTTGTGGAGGACCGCTCCCCCCTGCCCTGGCTGGACCGGCTAGAGGAGGTACGGCTGTATCGCTGGAACCGGGCCTACCCCGCCGACGTCCACCTCGGTCTGCCCCTGGACAGCCCGGACTGGACCCTGACCAGCCGGGAGGAATTTCCCGGCTGGTCCCACGACGTCATCACCAAGGAGGTCTACCGCCGATGAAAGGCAAGCGCATATCCATCCTGGCCCTGCTGCTGGCCCTGCTGCTGGCCCTGCCGGGCTGCGAGCTGCTGAGCCAGCTCCCCGCCTCCCCCGCCCTGGGGGAGGACTTCTCCCTGGCCGACATCCCCGCCTATTCAGGCGACCCCTACGTGGTGGTGGGGGACAACACCCCGGAGTTTCCCCAGGAGGACCAGGTCCCCGTCTCCTTCGAGGAATACAGTCCCCTGGACAGTCTGGGCCGCTGCGGCGCGGCCTACGCCTGTGTGTCCCCGGACACCATGCCCACCGAGGAGCGGGGAGATATCGGCCAGGTAAAGCCCACCGGCTGGCACACAGTAAAGTACGACTGCGTGGATGGGAAATACCTCTACAACCGCTGCCACCTCATCGGCTATCAGCTGACGGGGGAAAACGCCAACGAGGAAAACCTCATCACCGGCACCCGCTATCTCAATGTGGAGGGGATGCTCCCCTTTGAAAACCTGGTGGCCGACTATGTGAAGGAGACGGATCACCATGTGCTCTACCGGGTCACCCCCATCTTCGACGGGGACGACCTGGTGGCCAGCGGCGTGCGCATGGAGGCCTGGTCGGTGG
Organism: Clostridiales bacterium; assembly: GCA_019421525.1. GTDB lineage: Bacteria > Bacillota > Clostridia > Oscillospirales > Oscillospiraceae > Enterenecus. Next base: position 2,233 of record JAHZFC010000098.1, on the reverse strand, counting down.
AGGACCAGGGAGACGACGTGTGCTTTGACGTGTATGTCTACAACTGCCAGCCCGGCGTGGCCATCGACTACGCCACCGGGGACAGCTGGCTGGAGGAGGACGGCACCAGCCAGTCGGAGGAGGCCACCTACATCCTCAATACCCGGTCCAAAAAGTTCCACCTTCCCGACTGCTCCGGCGCCGCCTCCATGAGCGAGGACAACCGCCAGACCTACACCGGCAGCCGGGACGACCTGATCGCCCAGGGCTACTCCCCCTGCGGCCAGTGCGATCCATGACAACAGCGCCCCGGGCGTATGCCCGGGGCGCTGTGTGTTTTCTGTCTGTCTCACTGCTTTTTGCGGCTGTTGTACAGCTGCTCCCACAGGGCGAAGGCCCGGCGGAACTCCTTTCGGTTGACCTCCCGCTTCTCGCTCTCCTCCCGGACGGGACCGATGACGAAGTCACGGTCCGCCAGACGGATCCAGGTCTTGTAGATGGCCACGCCGTGGTCCTCCTCCACCTTCCACAGGACCTCCAGCTCGCCGGCCAGCCCCTCGAGGTCGTCGTTGCCCCACCACTTGAAGATGTAGTCGATGCCCAGCAGGCCGGGAAAGCTCTCCTTGCGCAGGAAGCTCACCCCGTCGGGGTCCTCAAAGAAATTCTCCTCCCAGCGGGTCTTGCCCTCTGCCCGGTTGGTCAGCCAGAGATTGCGCACCTTATCCGCCAGGCGGTTGGCCATATTCTCCGAAGCGGACATCTGCTGGGTCTTTTCCAGGATCTCACTGATCAGCATGGGTACATTCCTCCTATTCGATCGTTATACACGCTTTGCGGGCCTATAAGTTCATGATAACACGGCTCAGCCTTACTTGCAACGGTGTTTTGCGGCAGATCTGTTCTATCCCGCGCTCCTGTCCCGCTGGCGTGGTCCTTGCCGCCGGCTGGGTCCGCCCTGACCTGGCGTTCATAATTTTTTGACGATCTATATACATTGCCAAATGAATATTTTACGCTGGCCCAGCCCCGCGCCTGTTTCCAGGGCCCAGTGATCTCAGGACTTCCACAACTTCCACAAAATTTTCCACAACAAAGGGCGGCGTTGTTCACGCCGTCTTTTATACATTTTCGATTGACATAATATCTGTCAAGGGCTTTTTCCACCCTCAATTTCCACAAACTTTTTCCCGTCCCCTCACGGCCGGGCGCAGTTGCCGTCGTTGCCCCGGAGGATGTCCAGTCCGTGGGCCAGAGCGGGCAAGATATGCTCCAGACACTCCCGCACCGCCTTGGGGGAGCCGGGGAGGTTGACGATGAGGGTGCCCTTTCGGATGCCCGCCTCAGCCCGGCTGAGCATGGCCCGGCGGGTCAGCTGGGCGGAAAAGGCCCGCATGGCCTCCGGGATGCCTGGGGTGGGCCGCTCCACCACGTCCATGGTGGCCTCCGGGGTGCAGTCCCGGGGGGAGAAGCCGGTGCCCCCGGTGGTGACCACCAGGGCGGCCACGTCCTCGTCGCACAGCCGGGCCAGCTCCCGGGCCAGCATGGCCCGGTCGTCGGGGAGCATCACATAGTGTACCACCTGATATCCCGCCTGCTCCAGCAGTTCCCGGGCGGCGGGCCCGGACAGGTCCTCCCGCTGCCCGGCGTAGCCGCTGTCGCTGGCGGTGATCACTGCCGCTTTGTATGTCATGGCTCTTCCTCCATCACCGTCAGGGTATCCCCCACGGAGATGGTCCCCCCGTGGAGCACTCGGGTAAACACGCCCTCCCGGGGCATGATGCACTCCCCCATCTTCTGAAAGATCTGGCAGCCGTGGTGACACTCCTTGCCGATCTGGGTCAGCTCCAGCACCACATCGTTGCACCGGAACTTCGTGCCGACGGGCAGGGCGCGGAAGTCGATGCCGGACACCACCAGATTCTCCCCAAAGTCGCCGTCTTTCACCTCGGCGCCCCGGGCCCGGAATGCCTCGATCTTATCCCAGCTCAAAAGGGACACCTGCCGGTGCCACTTGCCCGCGTGGGCATCCCCCACGATGCCCCAGTCCTCCTGGAACTGGGCGGTGCCCACATTGGTCTTTTGGGTGCCCTTGGCGGGGCTGGTGCACACCGCGATGACATTTCCCATTTCTTGTTTCCTCCTTGCGTTTAAGGTCCCCAAGGGCGGAGCCCTTGCCACGTTTCAAGGACTGCGTCCTTGGGACCGATTTTTCCGACCCCATTTCTTTTGACAGCGCCAAAAGAAACGGTGTCGG
>JAHZFC010000097.1:496-4916 GCA_019421525.1 Clostridiales bacterium | reverse complement strand
ATGGAGTGCGCGGTCCACATGCTGGCCTCCAGCATCATTGAGGTAGCCGACGACGCTCAGAGCTGCCGCTGTTCCTGGTACACTCCCGGCGTGCTGTTCAGCACCCTCAACTGGGACGAGAAGAAGGACGGCATCTGGATCTGGGAGCGCTACGGCAACGACTTCGTGCTGGAGGACGGGGAGTGGAAGATCCTGTCCCAGCATGTGTGCAACGACAACGGCGGCCCCTTCGACGCGGCCAACTGGGCCCACAACGGCTATCTCAACTGCATCACTCCGCCTCCTCCCCGCAAGCCCCCGGTCAATGACGCCGGCGAGACGCCTCCCGCCCCGGTTTGGGACACGCCGCTGTTCTATTCCGGCTACAACCCCCTCCAGGCGCCCCAGAACCCGGTGCCCTGGCCGGAGCCCTACGCCACCCTGGATCGGGACGTCAACTCCTACTGCATGCCCTTTGCCAAGGGAGAATACGCCATCTCCTACCCCATCCCCGAGAGATCCACCGGGATGCACAACTAACGCAAGCCCGGATAAGAAGGTGTTTCCTGTGCTGTATGAAGACGCAACGATCGTATCATTCCATTGGGGCGAGCTGTTTGGCCGTGCCCTGGACAAGCCGGCGGACCAAGCCGCCCTCCGGGGCGCCCTGGAAGAGCTGAAACGCCGGAGTACCGGGGCGGAGCTGCTCTATCCTAACGGTGAGGCCCCCCTGTGGGTGCAATGTGCGGCGGCGGTCGCCGCCGTACCGGCCGCTCTGATCCTGAACGGCCGTGACACCATGGGGGAGCATCAGCTGATCTGCACCCCCTTTCCCATCGACGCTGGCGGCTGCGGCTATGACTGCGGCGTTCAGATCGAGGTCCATGAGCTGGACCAGCAGGCGGTGGTGGTGGTCCGCATCGACCCGGTCCGGTTGGATTACCTGAAGTTCGACTCCCTTGTGGCGCCACCGGTGGCGGAGGGGCTGCCGGTGTTTCTCCGGGGGAGCATGCCCGGAGCAGTGGCCGCGTCCCTGACGCTGAGCTATCTGGACCAGGCCGCCAGCATCTGGGTACCTGAGCATGTGCTGGGCGGGCGGGATGTGTGTGTGTTTTCCCGCAGGCAGGACGAGCTGGGCTGTATCGCAGAAAACAATTTTTCCACTGTCAGGAGGGGGAATCATGGCTGAGACGATCCTGGAGGTGAAAAACCTCCGTACTTACTTTTTTAACGGAAACTCTGTGCTCCGGGCAGTGGATGACCTGTCCTATACCGTCCACAAGGGCGAGTGCATGGCCATCATCGGGGAGAGCGGCTCGGGCAAGTCGGTGTCCGCCCTGTCTGTGCTCCGGCTGGTCCCCTATCCTCCCGGGCTGATCATGGGCGGCGAGATCGCATTCCACGGGCAGGACCTCATGGCCCTCAGCGACAGCCAGATGCAGGCCCTCCGGGGCAACAAGATCAGCATGATCTTCCAGGAGCCCTCCACCGCCCTCAATCCGCTGCTGACCATCGGCGAGCAGATCTCCGAGGTGCTGATCCGGCACAGGGGCATGTCCAAGGAGGAGGCGTGGAAGGAGACGGTGGAGCTGCTGCACTCCGTGGGTATCCCCAATCCAGAGCAGCGGGCCAAGGAGTATCCCCACCAGTTCTCCGGCGGCATGCAGCAGCGGGCCATGATCGCCATGGCCATGAGCTGTAAGCCCGACCTGCTCATCGCCGACGAGCCCACCACAGCGCTGGACGTCACCGTCCAGGCCCAGGTGCTGGAGCAGCTCAACAAGCTGCGGCAGGAGTCCGATACCGCCCTGATCATCATCACCCATAACCTGGGGGTGGTGGCCCGGTATGCCGACTCCGTCAAGATCATGTACGGCGGCAAGATCGTGGAGGAGGGGGATACCTTTCAGATCTTTGAAGATCCCCACCATCCCTACACCCTGGGCCTGATCCGGGCGGTGCCCCGGCTGGACCTGCCCCGCAGCCACGGGCTGCACACCATCGAGGGCGAGCCCCCCGACATGTCCCGGGTGCCGGAGGACTGCTGTGCATTCCATTTCCGCTGTAAATACGCCACAGAGGAGTGCCGCACCCGCCGGCCCTCTCTGGAAGAGGTGGCGCCGGGCCACTGCTGCGCCTGCTTCCACATGGCGGCCACCGCCGCCGAGCGGGAGGAGGTGTGTACCGCATGAGCCAAGTCAGACAGAATACCAAGGAAATGCCCATTGACCCCGGCATCAGCAGGGTCATGGACTGGGACATTGCCTCCCAGACCCCGGTGCAGGGGCAGGAGGAGATCCTGCGGGTCACCGACCTGAAGATGCACTTTCCCGTCACCAAGGGCCTGCTCAAGCGGCAGGTGGGCGCAGTCAAGGCGGTGGACGGGGTGTCCTTTTCCATCCAGAAGGGCAAGACCCTGGGCATCGTGGGGGAGTCGGGCTCCGGCAAATCCACTGTGGGCAACTGCGTCATGCGCAACTATGACGTCACCGCCGGCCAGATCATCTTCGACGGAAAGGACATCACCCACACCCCCAAGCACGAGCTGCGGCGGCTGCGGGGCTCTCTGCAGATGATCACCCAGGACCCCTTCGCCTCCCTGGACCCCCGGATGACCATCCGGCAGAGCGTGTCTGAGGGTGTGCGCATCCAGCACACAGTGCAGCGGGTGGGCGTCAACGACCTGGTGGAACGGATGCTCATGCTGGTGGGCCTGAACCCCAAGTTCGCCGACCGCTTTCCCCATGAGTTCTCCGGCGGCCAGCGCCAGCGCATCTCTATCGCCCGGGCTTTGGCCCTGTCCCCCAAGTTTATCGTCTGCGACGAGATCGTCTCCGCCCTGGACGTGTCCATCCAGGCCCAGGTGGTCAGCCTGATGATGAAGATCCAGAAGGAGCTGGCCCTGACATACATTTTTATTGGACACGATCTGAGCGTGGTGCGCCACATCTCTGACCAGGTGGCAGTGCTCTACCTGGGGAAGATCATGGAGCTGACCGACAGCGATGAGCTATACCGTTCCCCGCTGCACCCCTATACCCAGGCTCTGATCTCCGCCGCTCCCATTCCCAACCCCACCGTGGACCGCACCCGGGAGCGTATCCTGCTGGAGGGGGAGATCCCCAGCCCCATCCATCCGCCGGAGGGCTGCCGGTTCTGCACCCGGTGCAAATACGCCGACGAGCGCTGCCGTACAGAGGAACCGCCCCTGGTGGATGTGGGAAACCACCATCTTGTAGCCTGCCACCGCGTATCCGGCGGCTGAAAGGAGGAGCAAGCATATGGGAAAATATATCGTGAAGCGTATCCTGCTGCTGATCCCGGCGGTCTTTCTGGTGTGCGTCATCGTCTTTGCCCTGATGCGCCTGGTCCCCGGCGACGCGGTGGACAGCATCATCTATAAGTACAGCAGCATGGGCATCTCCGCCGACCGTGCGGAGGTGGAGGCCATGCTGGGCCTGGACCAGCCGGCGGTCGCACAGTTCTTCAACTGGCTTCAGGGGGTGCTCCCCGGCCACCTGGGGGACTCCCTGTTTGAATACGAGTCCGTGGGCTCCATCATCGCCCGGCAGCTCCCGGTGACATTGGAGCTGGGCATCCTGACGCTGCTGTTCAGCTGTATCCTCTCCATCCCCATCGGCCTGTTCTGCGCGGCCAAGCAGGACAGTATCCCGGACTATGTCTTCCGGGTGGTGGCCATCCTGCTGGTGTCCATCCCGGTGTTCTGGATCGCCACCATGGTCATCATCTACCCCTCCCTGTGGTGGGGATACGCACCGCCCACCACCTATGTCAGCTTCTTTGAAGACCCGCTGGAGAACCTTCGGATGTTTATCATCCCCGCCCTGCTGGGGGCGTTGATGCAGGCGGGCATCCAGATGCGCACCGTGCGCACCATGACGCTGGAGGTCATGCGGCTGGATTACATCCGCACCGCCTGGGCCAAGGGGATGAAGGAGCGGGTCATCCTGTTCAAGCACGCCTTCCGCAACGCCATGATCCCCGTGGTCACCATGATCGGCGGTTCCGCGGCCACCATGATCGGCGGCTCGGTCATCATGGAGAGCGTGTTCAACATCCCCGGGATCGGCAATCAGGTCATCACCTCCCTGGGCTCCCGGGACTATCCCGTGGTCCAGGGGTGCGTGCTGGTGTTCGCTATCTTTGTCATGGTGATCAATCTTCTGGTGGACGTCTGCTACAAGTGGATCGACCCCCGCATCACACTGGATTAAGGAGGCGGCATCATGAGTTCTTCCTCTGTGAAAAATCCCCGGCGCAAGCCGCTGGACCAGAAAAAGCCTGGCTTTTTCCATGACCTGTTCCACAAAAAGCCTCTGGGCGCCTTCGGCATGATCATCCTCATCCTGCTGGTGCTGACGGCCATCTTCGCCGACTTCATCGCCCCCTATCCCATGGTGGGCGGCGCCATGCAGGTGGA
>JAHZFC010000097.1:0-486 GCA_019421525.1 Clostridiales bacterium | reverse complement strand
GTTATCCACAAGCTCCAGGAGCCCTACATCTTCATGGACGCCGCCGAGCGGGCCGCGGTCACGGACATCCATATCCTGGGCACTGACAGCCTGGGCCGTGACGTGCTCAGCTACCTCATCTACGGCGCGCGCACCTCGGTGATCCTGTGCGTGTGCTGCGCGGTCATCTCCACCCTGGTGTCTCTGCTCATCGGCACACTGTCCGCCGTCATCGGCGGCTGGTTCGACCTGATCGTGCAGCGCCTGGTGGACGCCTGGCTGTGTATCCCCTCTATGCTCATCCTGCTGATCCTCATGTCCATGCTGGGTCAGGGCATGCCTCAGCTCATTTTCGCCATGTCGGTCCCCAGCGGGATCGCCGGCTCCCGCATCATCCGGGGCGCGGCCATGTCGGTGAAGGACAGCGGGTATGTAAAGAGTTCCACCCTGCTGGGCGCGGGCGTGTTCCGGCGACCACCGAGACCTACACCCGTGGATACACTGTTC
>JAHZFC010000096.1 GCA_019421525.1 Clostridiales bacterium | reverse complement strand
CCATGTGAGCCCCAACCTCCTGCTCCTGATCGTCACCACCGCCGCGGGCAGCCTGGGCAGCGTGGTGCTTATGGAGTCCAGCATGAGCTTTCTGGGCTACGGCGTGGACCCGGCCACCCCCAGCTGGGGCTATATGATCACCCAGCAGGGCAAGCCCAACATGTATGTGGCCCCCTATCTGGCCATCTGGCCCGGCCTGTGCATCTCCCTGATGGTGTTTTCCGCCAGTATGTTCGGCGACGCGGTGCGCGACCTGCTGGACCCTCGGCTCAAGGGCGGTGTGGGCAGCTACAGCACCAAGAAACTGAGCCGGATTCGAGCGAAGATGGAAAAGAAATTGGCAAAGGCCCAAACGGAGGCGGCATGAACCGCATCCGAAAAATAAAAAGGAGGACAACACAATGAAACGGACCCTTCCCCGCTTGTTCGCATTGCTCCTGTGTATGGCTACCCTGTTCGCCCTGGCCGCCTGCGGCGCCCCGGCAAACAGTGAGAGCACCCCTGTTTCCGACGACGGCTCCGCCAGCACGGAGCCCGTAGAGACCGCCGACTCCAGCACCCCCACCTACGGCGGCACCCTGACCATGTATTACCACGAGTTCTATAACTACTATGACCCCGCCATGCCAACCAGCTACAGCTATGCCCTCTGGCTGGAAGGCCTGTGGGCCCTGGACTGGGCCAGCGACTACGCCTATGACAGCGACTATTGGACCTATGAAAATGTGACGGGCCAGATCGCCGACACCTGGGAGATCGCCGACGACTATTCCTCTCTGACCGTACACCTTCGGGAGGACGTCTACTTCCAGAGCAAGGATGAGGAAGAGTACGACATCTTCGGAGGCCGTCAGCTGGTGGCCTCCGACGTCAAGTACACCTATGACCGCATCCTGGGCCTGGGTTCCGGCTGGGACGAGCCGGTGGAGTGCGAGATGAACTGGCCCTCCGAGCTTTATATGGTGGAGTCTGTGGAGACCGACGGCGATTTCACCGTGATCTTCAATTTCAATACCACCTCTGAGGTCGCCCTCAACGTGTTCATGACCACGGTGGTCAACATCACCGGCCCCGAGTGGGACGAGCTGACCAGCGACCAGCAGGGCGACTGGCACTATGCCGCCGGTACCGGCCCCTATATCCTGACCGACGTCCAGGTGGGCACCTCTATGTCCTTTACCCGCAACGACAACTACTATGACTATGACGAGCGCTACCCCGAGAACAAACTGCCCTATCTGGACGGCATCGAGCTCATCCACATCGACGACAGCACCAACCTGCTGTCCCAGTTTACCGCCGGGACCATCGACTGGATCGGCTCCACCTCCGCAGTGTTCAACTCTTCCGAGCTGGCCCAGCTGTATGCCACTGTGCCCGAGGGCTCCTATACCGAGTACACCTATAATACCAATCCCCCCGCAGAGATCTCTCTGAAGTGCAACCAGGAGCCCTTCAACGACGTCCGTGTGCGGAAAGCCCTGCAAATGGCGATCAACTGTGATGAGATCTATCACAGCTACTACGGTCTGGAGGGCGACGTGGTCATCCCCGGCATCTGGGCCACCAACCTGACCGATTATTCCGCGGTGGACGAGTGGAGCGATGAGCTCAAGGCGGAGTACTCCTACGACCCCGAGGGAGCCAAGGCCCTGCTGGCCGAGGCGGGCTATCCGGATGGCTTCACCTTCACCGTGGCCCTGGCACCCAACTCTGACACCGACCTGTATGTTTTGGTCCAGACCTACCTGGCCGATATCGGCGTGACCATGGAGATCGAGCAGTGCGCCGAGATCATGGAGACGATCAGCATCTCCAGCAACCCCGACGATCCTCGTCAGGTCAGCGGCATGCACGGCGGCAAGGGCGCGTTTGCCATGATCAAGATGACCACCACCTCTGCCGGCGCCAACTACACCTATAACCACGGCAATCAGGAGTATGAGGACGCGGTGGCCGGGTTCGAGCAGGCGTCCACCCTGGAGGAGCAGTCCCAGTATGCCAAGGAGATGGACCTGATCTTCGCCCAGGAGCACTGGGGCATCGCCCTGGGCGGCTATACCCAGCTCAACGAGTTTATGTCCAACCGTGTCCACGGCTATGACGGACAAAAGCTCACTGTCAACCAGTACCGCCGCACCATCGTGGCCCGCCTGTGGGTGGACGCGGAGTAAACGACCCAACCACGAAACTAAATTTGAGAAAAGGGAGGTCCCGACATGAAAGAGGTCCTGAGCCAGGAGCAGCGGCTGACCGCACTGGAACAAAAATTGGCCCAGTCGCTGGAGAAGATATCCGCCCTGGAGCTGGCGCTTGCCAAAGAGCGGGCCATCACCCAGATCCAGAACTGCATGGGTCGGTATGCATATATGCACACTGGCGGGAAACATACGGAATGTATGGAGTGCTTTGCCGTGGGCGACTCGGACCTATCCATCGAGATCGGCCCAATGGGGGTATTCAAAGGCCCCGACGCGGCCTACCGGGTCTACCACATCATCCATAACGCCGGGGAAGGGGACCGGGTCGGATTCTGTGCTGAGCACACCCTGACCACTCCTGTCATCGAGGTGGCTGATGACCTCCAAACGGCCAAAGCCATTTGGATCAGCCCTGGACACGAGACCAGCATCGAACCGGATGGCTCGGCCGACCCCACCTGGATGTGGGGCAGATACGCTATGGACTTCAAGTGTGTGGATGGGCAGTGGAAGATCTGGCATTTCCAGATGTTCCCTACCTTCCGGTGCAATTACTATACGGCCTGGACCGACACAGTGCCCTTTGACCGCCTGATGCGGCAGCACATGGCAGAGCGGCCTGCTGGCGAGGAGCCCCCCGCCGGCCCGGGCGGTTTGAGGCCCGATGCTCCAATGACCTTCTTTGAGGAGTATGCGACTGACCGTGTCATGCGGTATTGGCCCCAGCCTCCCGCCCCTTACCAGACCTTTGAGGGGACGCAGAGCATGGTGGGCGCTCCTCCAGAGGGCGTGTGATAAACTCGCTGCGCCCATTTGGCATCACGGCAGTGCCGCAGAGCCCTCTGCGGCACTGCCCCTTTTTGTCCATGCCGCTTTTTCTTCCCGTTTTCTCCTAAAAGGTCGCCCCCTCGCCGCCCACCGCCCCCCCTCTGGCATTGGGAAACGTCCGCTTTTCTCACAGGATGCTCCTGACCGCACTCCACAGGGGATCTTCGTTGACTGTCACCACACCCAGCCCCCACAGCGGCCCACAGGAGCCAACGGGGAGGGGAATTGTTGCCGGCCTGAGCGACGATGCTTTTCTGTGTCAACGGCCCCGCGATGTTATTTCACCGACGACTATCCCCTGTCCCGTAGCACCATTCTCAGCCCCGCAAGAAAAATCTGTATCTAGGCAAAATTTCCGAGGTGTGTTATGATAAGGGCAAGACAGCCCAGCGGGAGGTGGCGCCATGGCCAAGAAAAAGCTGAATACCCAGGAGGAGGTG
>JAHZFC010000095.1 GCA_019421525.1 Clostridiales bacterium | reverse complement strand
ATGTGCTGCTGGTGGTGGTCAATGTCATCTGCGCCATCCTGGGTCTGGGGAGTCTCCTGCGCTATACTCAGGACAGCTTCGCCAGCGACCGGGCTGACATTATCCTGGAGCGGAAATTCGACGTAGCCCGTACCGGGGCCAGCGTTTTTGTCCACAGCATCAAAAACCAGCTGCTGGCCAACCGAGTGCTCTATAAGCGTATCAGGTCCGAGCTGGCGCAGCCAAGCCCGGGCCTGGACAGGCTGAGGGAGTATACCGACAGCCTGTCCAACGGAAATGAACTACTCATTTCCCGCTCTGAGGAGCTCTACCGCACAGTGAAAGCCAAATCTGTCCGTCTGGTCCCTGTGGGGCTGGAGCGGCTGGAGGAGATCGCCCGGGAACGGTTCAATAAAAAATATCCCGAGGGGAATCTTTTCATCCAAATGGATGGAGATATCCAGGTGCTGGCCGACGAGAATTACCTCAGCGAGGCGCTGTACAACTTGCTCACCAACGGCTGGGAGGCCACTATGGAAGCCGGGCGGACGGACCCGGTGGAGCTTTTGAGCCATCAGGAACGGATGTACACTGTGCTGGAGGTACGGGACCGTGGCACCGGCATCCCGCCCGCCGATATCAAGCATATCTTTGAGCCCTTTTACTCTGGAAAGAACACCAATTTCAACTGGGGCATGGGGCTATACCATGTGCGCACCATTGTGCGCAGTCATTTGGGCTCCATCCGTGTGGAGAACCGGCCGGGCGGCGGCGCGTCCTTTCTCATCCTGCTGCCCCGCTACTCCGCCGGGGTGAGAGACCGGGAGGGAGGCAGATGGCCGTCATGATCCGGATCCTTGTGGCAGAAGACTTTGACCTGCTCCGGGAGGACCTGTGCGACACCTTGTCCCAACAGGAGGACATGGAGGTGGCGGGCAGCGCCGGCAGCGGCCGGGATATCGAAGCCTTAGCTCTGAGCACCCCGGCAGACCTGATCCTCATGGACATCGAGATGGAGACCGTCACCGCCGGTATCCGGGCCACAGAACACATTTTGGAACAGCGTCCTGAGTTGAAGGTGATCTTCCTCACAGCCCACGAGACAGACAATATCATCCTCACCTCCATGGGGGCAGGCGCGGTGGACTATATCGTCAAGGGCTGTCCGGAGGAGGAGCTGCTGCTCCACATCCGCAGCGCCTATGACGGGCACCCCATGCTGGACTCCAAGATCCAGAACCTGTTGCTCAAGGAGTACTCCCGCCTGCGCAGCTCAGAGCGCAGCCTGCTGTTCTTCATCAGCACCGTGTCTCAGATGACCGGCGCGGAACGGGAGCTGGTGCGGCTGCTGCTGGAGGGGAAAAAGCTCAAGGAGATCGCCGCTATCCGCTGTGTGGAGGTGGTCACCGTCAAGACCCAGGTGAAGAGCCTGTTGCGCAAGCTGGGCTGCACCCGCACCAAGGAGATCGTGGATATCATTCGTGAACTCAATGTGGCCCATCTCTTCTAAAAAGACGGGCCTGGAAAGGAAGTCAAGCTATGGATTACTTTCAGATCCCCGCCCAGGAGCTGGGCAGGAACGCTAAGATCCCTGTCCTCCCCCTGGGGGACTCCGGAGAGATCTTTTATGAGCTGGCCCTGGAGATGGTGAACACCATCAAGGAGCACAATGCCAGAGGGGAAAAGACTGTCTTCATCTGCCCTGTGGGCCCGGTGGGCCAGTACCCCATCTTCGTGCGGCTGGTGAACCGGGACAGGGTGAGCCTGAAAAACTGCTGGTTCATCAATATGGACGAGTATCTCAATGACGACGGGACCTATATCGACAAGGCAAGCCCCCTGTCCTTCCGGGGCTTTATGGAGCGTACCGTGTACACCAAGGTGGACGAGGACCTGCTCATGCCCCCGGAGCAGCGGGTCTTTCCCGACCCCGCCGACCCTGGCAAGGTGGATCGGCTCATCGAGGAGCTGGGGGGCGTGGACATCGCCTTCGGCGGCATCGGTATCAACGGCCACCTGGCCTTCAACGAGGCCCAGCCGGAGCTGGCGGCGGAGGAGTTCGCCGCCCTGGGCACCCGGGTGCTCACCCTAACCCCGGAGACTAAGACCGCCAACGCCATCGGCGACCGGGGGGGCGCCATCGCCGCCATGCCCAACAAGGCCGTCACCATCGGCATCAAGCAGATCCTGGGTGCCCGGAAGGTCCGCCTGGGGGTATTCCGGGACTGGCACCGGGCCGTGGTCCGGCAGGCCGCCTACGGCGAGGTGTCCGCCGCTTTCCCCGTGACCCTGCTGCAAAACCACCTGGACGCGGTGATCTACGCCAACGCCGTGGCCTCCGCCCAGCCATTCTGAGACGCGCTATGGGAACGAGAACGCTGTTTACCGGCGGCCGCGTGTACATCGACGGCCGCTTTCAGGAGGGGAGCCTGCTGGTGGAAGACGGGCGGATCGCCGCTTTCGGCGACCTGCCCGCCGCCGGGGTGCCCGCCGTGGACCTGGGGGGGCGGATGCTAGTCCCCGGGTTCCTGGATCTGCACACCCACGGCGGGGATGGGGTAGACGTGAACGCCGCCACGGCGGAGGACCTGGGGAAGATCGGCCAGTTTTTCGCCCGCCATGGAACCACCGGGTGGCTGTGCTCTGTCCTCACCGACACACCGGAGCAGACCCTGTGGTGCATCGACCAGGCCAAGGCCGCCATGGCCCGGCCTGTGGATGGGGCCCAGCTCATGGGCATCCACCTGGAGGGGCCCTTCCTGTCCTATGAGTACAAGGGCGCCATGCCCGAGCATCTGTTGCGCACCGGTGACGGGGCGCTGTTCCGCCGGTACCAGCAGGCGGCGGAGGGCGCCATCCGCTATATGACCGTCTCTCCGGAGGTGGAGGGGGTGGTGGACCTCATCGCCGCCCTGGCCGGGCAGGTGACCATCGCCATCGGCCACTCCGGCGCCGACTACGAGACCTCTATTCGGGCCATCGACGCCGGGGCCGCCTGCTGCACCCACACCTTCAACGCCATGGGGCTGTTCCACCAGCACCGGCCGGGCATCATGGGCGCCGTGCTGGAGCGGCCGGTGTACTGCGAGGCCATCTGCGATGGCCGGCACCTCCACCCGGGCACGGTGCGGATGCTGCTGTCCTGCAAGGGTTGGGACAAGGTGGTGGCCGTCACCGATTCCATCCAGGCTGCTGGGTTGCCCGATGGACGCTACAAGCTGGGGGTCAACGACGTGGTGGTGGAGGACGGGGACGCCAAGCTGCTAAACGGCGTCCGGGCTGGCTCCACTCTCACCACAGGTCAAGCCCTGAAAAACCTGGTGAAGTTCACTGGGGAGGGCGTAGAGCGGGTGCTGCCCCTGCTGACCCTCAACCCCGCCAAGCTGGTGGGATTAGACTACCGCAAGGGCTCCATCGCCCCGGGGAAGGACGCGGACCTGGTGGTGCTGGACGAAGAACTGAACGTAAAAGAGACCTATGTGGCCGGCCGCTGTGTCTATGCCGGCGAATGTGAATAAGGAGGAACTGTTATGCCATTGGTACCGCTGAGACCTCTTATGGAGGCCGCTGAAAAGCACAACTACGCTCAGGGTGCGTTCAACGTCAACGCCGTAGCTCAGGCCAAGGCCGTCATCGAGATGCACGAGACCTTCCGCTCTCCCGCCATTCTCCAGGGGGCGGACCTGGCCAACGCCTTCATGGGTGGCCGGGTGGATTTTCAGAGCGGCACCCTGGAGGACAAGAAGAAGGGCGCCCGGAACATCGCCAATGCGGTGAAGAAGTACGGCGAGAACTCCCCCATCCCCATCGTGCTCCACTTGGACCACGGTAAGGACTTCGACTCCTGCGTGGCCGCCATCGACGGCGGCTATACCTCCGTCATGATCGACGGCTCCTCCCTGCCCCTGGAGCAGAACATCGAGCTGACCCGGGAAGTGGTGAAGTACGCCCACGCCCGGGGCGTCAGCGTGGAGGGCGAGCTGGGGGTGCTGGGCGGCCAGGAGGACCACGTCTTCGCCGCCACCTCCACCTACACCAACCCCCTGGATGCCGTGAAATTCATCCAGGAGACCGAGGTGGACGCCCTGGCTATCTCCTACGGCACCCAGCACGGGGCCAATAAGGGCAAGGATGCCAAGCTCCGCCGGGAGATCCCCATCGCCATCAAGGAGTGCATCAACCGTCTGGGCATTTTCTGTGCCCTTGTGTCCCACGGCTCCTCCACCGTGCCCCAGTACATCGTCCGTGAGATCAACGACCTGGGCGGCGACATCCAGAATGCCTACGGCATCAACGTGGACGAGCTCATCGCCGCCATCCCCTGCGGCATCCGCAAGATCAATGTGGATACCGACATCCGCCTGGCGGTCACCCGGAACATGAAGGAGCTGTTCGCCCAGCAGCATGAGCTGCGGAAGAGCCCCTCCATCGGCGGCGTGTACGCCCTGCTGGAGGAGAAGCGCTCCGCCTTCGATCCCCGGGTGTTCTTCCCGCCCATCATGGACACCGTCCTCACCGGCAATGTGCCCGATGACGACGTTGCCCTGCTCATGAGCCGGGTGGAGGCCGGCGTGAAGGAGGCCGTGGGCTCCCTGATCGTCAATTTCGGCTCCTACGGCAAGGCCCCCCTGGTGGAGCAGAAGACCCTGGAGGACATGATCGCCTTCTACAAGAAGTAAGGAGGAGCGGCCATGAAGCATCTGTATCTGAATCTGAAACGGTTTGACGTCCCCGTGGAGTACGGCGGCGTCAACCGCATCGCCCCGCTGAAGGACTGGGGCGGCTATATCGTCTCCCACACCCAGGAGGGGCTGAAGAGGTACGACCCCAGCCAGGTGGAGTTCGTCCAGTACTTCCCCGAGGCCCACATCCTGGGCGCTGTGGGCGCTCTGTGTGAGGGAAGCCCCCTCCAGGTGGGCTGCCAGGGAGTATACCGGATGAACACCGCCGTGGGCGGGAACTTCGGCGCCTTCACCACCAACCGCCCCGCCTCCATCGCAAAGGCCATGGGCTGCGCCTCCACCATCATCGGCCACTGCGAGGAGCGCAACGACAAGGCGGGCATCCTGGCCGAGGCGGGCGTCACCGACACCGCCGCCGTCAACCGCCTGCTGAACCAGGAGATCCGCCTGGCGGTGGAGCAGGGTCTCACCGTCCTGTACTGCATCGGCGAGAAGAGCGAGGAGCAAGAGCGCTGGCAGGAGGTGCTGGGTGAACAGCTTCGCGTCGGCCTGGAGGGTGTGGACACCTCCAAGGTGGTCATCGGCTACGAGCCGGTGTGGTCCATCGGCCCGGGAAAGACCCCGGCGGGCAAGGACTATATCACCATGATCGCCCGGTTTGTGAAGGAGCAGACCGGCGGCCTGGACGTGGTATACGGCGGCGGGCTAAAGGTGGACAACGCCGAGATGCTCGCCTCCATCGACGAGATCGACGGCGGCCTCATCGCCCTGACCCGGTTCCAGGGGGAGATCGGCTTCTACCCCGACGAGTATCTGGAGATCATCAAAACCTACCTGGGAGAGTAAGGAGATACAGCCATGAAGCTTGATTTTGAATACGGCCACGGCCTGATGAGCGCCGAGCTGCCCGACAATACCAAGGTCTTTATCCCCGGCGAGACCGTGCCCGATCCCCCCTGCCTGCCCCAGGACTGGGACAGCCTGTACGCCGCCACCCTGGAGTCCATCCGCCATCCCCTGGGCATGAAGCCCCTGAAGGAGCTGGCGGGCCCCGGCAAAACCGTGGTGTTCGTCATCCCCGACATCGTCAAGGGCGGCACCCAGCCCACCGCCCACCGCCGGGTATCCATCCGGGCCTGCCTGGACGAGCTGTACGCCGCCGGGGTGGAGAAGAAGGACATCCTCCTGCTGTTCTCCAACGGCCTGCACCCCCGGGCCACTGTGCCTGAGATGAAGAAGATCCTGGGGGAGGAGCTGTTCAACGAGTTCTACTGGTCCAATCAGATCACCAGCCATGACAGCGAGGACCCCGAGCACATGGTGGACCTGGGCACCACCCAGCGGGGCGACCCGGTGCTCATGAACAAGTACGTCTTTGAGTGCGATATCCCCATCCTCATCGGCCACACCCAGGGCAATCCCTACGGAGGCTATTCCGGCGGGTACAAGCACTGCGCCACCGGCATCACCCACTGGCGGAGCATCGCCAGCCACCACGTGCCCAAGGTGATGCACCGCTCCGACTTCACCCCCGTGTCCGGCCACTCCCTCATGCGCACCAAGTTCGACGAGATCGGAATGCACATGGAGGAGAAGATGGGCCACCCCTTCTTCTGCTGCGACGCGGTGCTGGACACCTATTCCCGGCAGATCGCCATCTACTCCGGCTACGCCAAGGTGATGCAGCCTGAGTCCTGGAAGGTCGCCAACAAGCGCACCTATGTGCCCTGGGCGGAGGAGAAGTTCGACGTGATGGTCTTCGGCATGCCCCAGGACTTCCACTACGGCAACGGCATGGGCACCAACCCCATCCAGATGATGCAGGCTCTCAGCGCCCAGGTCATCCGCCACAAGCGGGTGATGAAGGACAACTGCGTCATCATCTGCTCCTCCATCTGCAACGGCTACTTCCACGACGAGCGCTGGCCCTACCTCCGGGAGCTGTACGAAATGTTCCAGCACGACTACATGAACATCCTGCCCGACATGGACCGCTATGGCGAGTACTTCGCCACCAACGAGGAGTATATCCGCAAGTACCGCTTCTGCAATGCCTTCCACCCCTTCCACGGCTTCTCCATGATGAGCTGCGGCCACATCGCCGAGATGAACACCGCCGCCATCTACATCGTGGGCGCCCGGGAGCCGGGCATCGCCCGGGGCATGGGCCTGAAGACCCGGGCCACCTTCGAGGAGGCCCTGGAGGATGCCAAGAAGAAATTCGTGGGTCCTGATCCCAACATCCTGGCTCTGCCCAAGACCTTCAAAGTGGGCGCCGTCCACCTGTGCATGAAGGACGACGACCTGTCCACGGTGTGAGAGAGGAGCGGGATATATGCTGAAAGGAAATATGCTCATCGCCCACGGCGGCGGCCCCACCCCGGTCATCAACAGCTCCCTGCTGGGAGCCGTCCGGGAGGCCAAGCTCCATGAGGAGATCGAGACCATTTACGGCGCCCGGTTCGGCGCTGAGGGCATTCTGGCCGGGGACCTGATGGACCTGGGGGCGTTTGATGACGAGCGGCTGGAGCTGCTCTCCCGGACCCCCGCCTCCGCCTTGGGCTCCTGCCGGCGGAAGCTTACCGACGGGGACTACCCGGCGGTGCTGGAGTGCTTCAAAAAGTTCAACATCCGCTACTTTTTCTACAACGGCGGCAACGACTCCATGGACACCTGCCATAAGGTCTACCAGCTGGCCTGCCAGTCCGGGTATGAGCTGCGGGTCATCGGCATCCCCAAGACCATCGACAATGACCTGGCGGTCACCGACCACTGCCCGGGCTTCGGGAGCGCTGCCAAGTACGCCGCCGTGTCCGCTCTGGAGCTGGCCTTCGATGCCTCCGCCCTGCCCATCCACGTGGTGGTGATGGAGCTCATGGGCCGCAACGCCGGATGGATCACCGCCGCATCCGCGCTGTTTGCCGACCAGATGCCCTGTGAGCACTTGGTATACCTGCCCGAGACCAACTTTGACAAGGAGCAGTTCCTGTCTGCCGTCAAGGAGAAGTGGGCCAAGGGCCGAGGGCTGCTGGTCACCGTGTCCGAGGGCATCCACTACGCCGACGGCTCCCCGGTGGCCGACTCCGGCATCGTGGACGGTTTCGGGCACAAGATCCCCGGCGGTGCCGCCCAGACCCTCAGCGATATGATCATGCAGGAGACCGGCCTGAAGTCCCGCTCTGAGAAGCCCGGCCTGCTGGGCCGGGTGAGCGTGGCCCTCATGTCCGAGGTGGACCAGCGGGAGGCCGAGGAAGCCGGCACGGCGGCGGTGCGTGCCGCCGTAGAGGGCAGGACCGGCTATATGGTGGGTTTCCAAACCACCCGGGAGCCGGAATACCGCACCGAGACCTGCCTCGTTCCCCTGGAGCAGGTGGCCAATGCGGAGAAGAAGTTCCCTCTGGAGTGGATCGGCGAAGACGGGGCAAGCCTCCGTCCGGCGTTTCAGGACTACTGCCTGCCTCTGTTGGGCGGCTATGACGATCGGTTCGCCTATCTGAGGTGAACGGGATGAATGCTGCGGACAGCTATCGGCCGCATTGAAGGCTTTACATCCCCTTGTTATCCCGTCCGCTCTTTTCAAGTAAATTCTCTCAAACTTCAACAATGCCCCGCCTGTCGTTTGGTGCCTCACATATGACAGGCGGGGCATACACTTATCCGGGCATTTCTGCCTTTGGCTGATATTCAAGGGTTCACCCAAGATATGGGGCAAGGCTTTCCACCAAGTTGAACGCCCAGGGCATGTCCTTGCTGCATCGGTTGGTAAATGCAAAGAATGGGGCCAGCAGCACCATCGCTCTAGAGAACTTCAGCCCGGGTTTCCTGCTGAGGACAAAGGCTTGAGCAACCGTTTCATCCGGGGCATCCACTCCCTGCTCCATGGGGCCTTGGACCAGGCAGTGCGGGAACGGCTCATCCAGACAAACCCTTCTGAGGGTTGCAAGCTG
This sequence comes from Clostridiales bacterium, assembly GCA_019421525.1. Lineage (GTDB taxonomy): Bacteria > Bacillota > Clostridia > Oscillospirales > Oscillospiraceae > Enterenecus. Next base: position 46 of record JAHZFC010000095.1, on the reverse strand, counting down.
CCCAAGATAGAGAAGAAGGAGATGAAGGTGCTCCTGCCGGAGCAGA
>JAHZFC010000094.1:8193-8665 GCA_019421525.1 Clostridiales bacterium | reverse complement strand
CTATCCCGCCCCCTTTCTCATCGACCTGGACATCGACGCCGCAGGGAACGCCATCCACACCACCTATGGTATCGTCAAGGAGGATGCCGCCCAGGACAGCCGGTACTTTACCGGCCTGTGCCGCGCCGCCGGTCTGATCCCGGACGGCCATTGGGAGGATGGCGGCATATTCCACCTTTGGTTTACCAAACCTGAATAGAAACGAGGGATCCCAATGGACCTGACCGATATCCGCACCATCAAGGCCCTGCTGGCCCGGCATGGCTTTCGCTTTTCCAAGTCTATGGGCCAGAACTTTCTCATCGCCGACTGGGTGCCCCGGGATATTGCCGACGCCGCCGGGCTGGACGAGGGCTGCGGCGTGCTGGAGATCGGCCCGGGCATCGGCCCGCTCACCGTCCAGCTGGCCCAGCGGGCGGGCAAGGTGGCCGCCGTGGAGCTGGACCGCGCCCTGCTCCCCATCCTGGCTGAG
>JAHZFC010000094.1:4036-8183 GCA_019421525.1 Clostridiales bacterium | reverse complement strand
ACGTGATGAAGCTGGACCTGCCACAGCTGGTCCGGGAACAGTTCCCCGGCATGGCGGTGAATGCCTGCGCCAACCTGCCCTATAACATCACCACCCCGGTGATCACCAAGCTGCTGGAGGCCGGGTGCTTCCAGTCCATCACCGTGATGATCCAGCGGGAGGTGGCCCGGCGGATCTGCGCGGGGCCGGACAGTGCAGACCGTGGGGCCTTCTCCCTGTTCTGCCAGTATCACGCCCGGTGTGAACTGCTCTTCGACGTTCCCCCCGAGTGCTTCCTCCCCGCCCCGAAGGTGACCTCCTCGGTCATCCGGCTCGTCCCCCGCGCCCAGCCCCCGGTGGACGCCGACCCAGAGGCCCTGTTCCGCCTGATCCGCTCCGCCTTCGCCCAGCGGCGCAAAACTCTGCTCAACGCCCTGTCCGCCGCCTATGGCAGCCGCCTGTCCAAGGAGGAGCTGCGCCAGGCCATCTCCGACTGCGGCCTGCCGGAGGCAGTCCGTGGAGAGCGGCTGAGCCTGGAGGATTTTTCCCGCCTGGCAAATATTTTGCAGCTGAGCTAAATTTGGCTTGCTTTTCCCGCCAGATTCTCGTACAATATAGTCAATATCTTTCATGCAGTAAAGTGACACTCAGGAGGCGGATACAATGACACTGACCCAAAACAAGGCCGTTTTAAGCTGGATCGATGAAATGGCCGCCCGCACCCGCCCGTCGTCCATCGTCTGGATCGACGGGGGCGAGGAACAGCTGGAAGCCCTGCGCGCCCAGGCGGTGGAGGAGGGCATCCTCACTAAGCTCAACCAGGAGAAGCTGCCTGGCTGCTACCTCCACCGCACGGACCCCCTGGACGTGGCCCGGGTAGAGGACCGTACCTTCATCTGCTGCCGGAAGGAGGAGGACGCTGGCCCCACCAACCACTGGATGGACCCCCAGGAGATGTACGCCAAGCTGTACGCCCTGTTTGAGGGCTCCATGGAGGGGCGCACCATGTACGTCATCCCCTACTCCATGGGGGTGGTGGGCTCTCCCTTCGCCAAGTACGGCATCGAGCTGACCGACTCCATCTATGTGGTGCTCAACATGGCCATCATGACCCGGGTCGGTCTCAACGTGCTGGACGCCCTGGGCGACAGCGGAGATTACATCAAGGGCCTGCACTCCTACGGCACCCTGGACAACGACAACAAGTACATCGTCCACTTCCCCGAGGACAACACCATCATGTCCATCAACTCCAACTACGGCGGCAACGTGCTGCTGGGCAAGAAGTGCTTTGCCCTGCGCATCGCCTCCTATCTGGGCCGCCAGGAGGGCTGGATGGCCGAGCACATGCTCATCCTGGGCATCGAGAACCCCCAGGGCGAGGTACGCTATCTCTCCGCCGCCTTCCCCTCCGCCTGCGGCAAGACCAACCTGGCCATGCTCATCCCCCCCGAGGGCTACAAAAAGGCGGGCTGGAAGGTGTGGTGCGTGGGCGACGACATCGCCTGGCTCCGGGTAGGCCCCGATGGACGGCTGTGGGCAGTGAACCCGGAGTACGGCTTCTTCGGCGTGGCCCCCGGCACCAACGCCAAGTCCAACTTCAACGCCCTGGAGTCCACCAAGAAAAACACCATCTTCACCAACGTGGCATATGACCCCGCCGACGGCACCGTGTGGTGGGAGGGCCTGACCAAGGGGGATGACATCCCCGAGACGCTCATCGACTGGAACGGCCTGGAGTGGCACCGTGGGGACGAAAAAAAGCCCGCCCATCCCAACAGCCGCTTTACCGCTCCTGCCAAGAACTGTCCCTGCCTGTCCCCCGAGTTTGATGACCCCCAGGGCGTGCCCATCTCCGCCATCGTCTTTGGCGGCCGCCGGGCCAAGACTGCCCCCCTGGTGTACCAGTCCCGCTCCTGGGAGCACGGGGTGTTCGTGGGCTCCATCATGGCCTCGGAGACCACTGCCGCCGCGGCCGGCGCCGTGGGTGTGGTCCGCCGGGACCCCATGGCCATGCTCCCCTTCTGCGGCTATCACATGGGCGACTACTGGCAGCACTGGCTGGACATGGGCGAAAAGATCGCCCACCAGCCCAAGATCTTCAACGTCAACTGGTTCCGCCTGGATGACGAGGGCAACTTCATCTGGCCGGGCTTTGGCGACAACCTGCGGGTGCTGGAGTGGATCATGAAGCGCTGCTTTGACGAGGTGGACGCGGAGGAGACCGCCATCGGCTATATGCCCCATCCGGAGGATATCGACCTGGAGGGCCTGGACGTCACCGTGGACACCCTCAAGGAGCTTTTGAAGGTGGACCCGGAGCTGTGGCGCCAGGAGGTGGCAGGCATCAAGGAGTTCTACGCCAAGTTCGGCGATAAGCTCCCTGAGGAGCTGAGGCACCAGCTGTCCGTGCTGGAGGAAAATCTGAAGTGACACAAAAAGGCGGGAGCGTCTGGCGCAGACGCTCCCGCCTCTTTGTGTCCCGAAGGAGCAGATCACAGTTCCGTTCCCTGACACAGTTCGTTCCATTCCCGGTCTCCCTCGTCTTTTGGATGGGGGAACCGGGTCTATCTATTCATTTTAAGTATTGCTCAACATAAAGGATAGGTATTAGACATCTAAAGATGATGCCTTTATAATGGGAGCATCTTGAAGCACCCAGAGCAAACCCCGATGTCCCATAACATCGCATCAGGAGGGAATAAAAATGAAACGATGGCTCATTTTTGTTTGGGCTGCGGCGATGCTCCTATCCCTGGCGGCCTGCGGATCGCCGGCAAGGGATGGAGACCATATGTCCAGCCCGCCAGTCAGTACAGCTCCGACCACTGAGCCCACAGCGCCAACCGCAGAAGGAACGCCGCAGCCTGCTACGGACAGCGGCGATGACGCCCAGGGCAGCGATATCCTGGTGGCGTATTTTTCCTGGGCGGACAACGCGGTCCTATCAGACGATGTGGACGCCGTCACCTCTCCCAGCGTGATCCCGCCTGGAAATGTGCAGCAGCTGGCCCATTGGGTGCAGGAGGAGACGGGAGGCGACCTGTTTCCCATCCGTGTCACCGATCCCTATCCCAGCGACTGGGATGCCTGTCTGGAGCGGGCCAATGAGGAGCGGGGCAGCGATGCCCGCCCAGAGCTGGCGGAGGGTGTGGAGCAGCTGGAGCAGTACGACACGGTGTTCCTGGGCTACCCCAACTGGTGGTACGGGGTCCCCATGGCTCTGCTGACCTTTCTGGAGGAGAACGACCTGTCTGGAAAGGACGTGTATCTGTTCTGCTCCCACGGCACCGGCGGGCTGGCCCGGAGCGTGGAGCTCATCACCCAGGCGGCGCCGGATGCCAACATCACCGAGCGCATCTTCGACTGCTATGAGGAGGAAGCCGCTTCCTCGGAGGGGGATATCAAAGCATGGGTGGATGAACTGGGATATGGAGGAGACGATACCATGGAAAACACTCAGACAGCCCGGCAGATACAGGTCCGGTTCGACGGCGGGACAGTGGTCTATGAGCTCAACGACAGCGCCGCCGCGGACGCCCTTTTGGCACTGCTCCCCCTCACCATCGAGGTGGAGGACTACAGCACCAATGAAAAGATCTTCTATCCGCCACAAGAGCTGGACACCACAGATGCCCCGCTGGCGGAGGGCGGGGCCGGAGTGCTGGCCTACTATGCTCCCTGGGGAGACGTGGTGATGTTCTATGACAGCTTCGGGACCAACGCATCCCTGTATGCCTTGGGACAGGCGGTGTCCGGCGGGGAACTGATCGGTGGGATGTCCGGGACGATCACGGTGGAGGCGGCTGCGTGATGGATGGGCCAGGTCCGCGCGCACAGGGATGGAGGGATATGCCATGGGCCTGAACAAGCATTTGGGGAAGCTCGTGATAGACCTCCTGATGACCCTGGACCTGCTGTTCCTGATGGGCTACCAGTTCTGGCAGGATGCGGCCCACGAGTGGGCGGGGGCGGGGATGCTTCTCCTATTTATCCTCCACCATATCCTGAACGGGAACTGGTACCGCACGATCTTCATGGGGAGATATACAGCCGCCCGGATCTTTCAGCTGGTCATCGACCTGCTCCTCCTGCTGGACATGCTCGGCCTGATGGTCAGCGGGATCATCCTCTCTAACTATGTGTTCGACTTCCTCCCCATCCGGGG
>JAHZFC010000094.1:0-4026 GCA_019421525.1 Clostridiales bacterium | reverse complement strand
ATGGCGGCCTCCTATTGGGGCTTCGTGCTGATGTCCCTGCACCTGGGACTGCACTGGGGGATGGTCCTGGGCGTGGCCAGGAAAGCGCTGAAGCTCCGGCAGCCCTCGCACCTGAGAAAAGTGCTGCTCCCCCTCCTAGGCGCGTGCGTGGCGGCCTACGGGCTCTTCGCCTTTGTCCGGCGGGATCTGATCGCCTATATGCTGGTGCGCACTCACTTCGTCTTTTTTGATTTCAGCGAGCCCATCCCATCGTTCTACCTGGACCATCTGGCCATGATGGGCACATTCATCTTTATCTCCTACTATGGGGCCCGGCTCCTGCGGAAGCGGCCGAGCCAAAAGAAATAGACAGCGACATTTTGTATGGGAGGTCACAGAGCTTGAAGAAGAACATTGGAAATGCCCTGGCGCTGTATCCCACCCCGATCGTAGTGGTGGGCGCCATGGTGAACGGCAAGCCCAACTGGGTGCTGGTGGGCCATCTGGGCATCATGGGCCACGACCATGTGATGGTCAGCCTGGCCCAGCCCCACTACACCGACCAGGGGATCCGGGAGAACAGGCAGCTGTCCATCAACATCGTGGACGAGGCCCTGCTGGCCAGGGCGGACCAGGCCGGCTGTATCAGCGGGGCTGCGGCGGACAAGTCGGAGCTGTTCGACTATGTCCTGAGCGGTGCCGGAGTGCCCATGATCACAGACGCCCCGGTGGTGATGGAGTGCCGGGTGGAGGATATCTATGAGACAAAGGGCTTTGACAACTTCATCTGCACCATCGCCAATACCTACGCGGAGGAGAGCGTACTCAACGAGGCTGGAAAGCTGGACTACCATACCCTCAAGCCGGTCCTCTTCGAGATGCCCACCTATGAGTATCTGAAGACCGGGGAGGTCCTGGGCAAGTGCATGTCTTTCGGGAAAGACATGCCGCGCCCCTGAACGTTTGAAGCAAGGAGGAAGATCGGATGCAATACGTGCAACTTGGCAGGTCGGAGCTAAAGGTCTCCCGCATCTGCATGGGGTGTATGGGCTTCGGCGACGCCCAAAACGGCCAGCACAGCTGGACCCTGGATGAGGAACGTTCCCGTGAGATCATCAAGCGGGGGCTGGACCTGGGGATCAACTTCTTCGACACCGCCATCGGCTACCAGTCCGGCACCAGCGAGCAGTATGTGGGCCGGGCCCTTCGGGACTTTGCCCGCCGGGAGGACGTGGTGGTGGCCACCAAATTCCTCCCACGCACCCAGGAGAAGATCGCCGCGGGCATCTCCGGCCAGGAGCATATCAGGAACATGGTGGACACCAGCCTGAGGAACCTGGGGATGGACCATATCGACCTGTACATCTACCACATATGGGACTATGAGACGCCTCTTTCTGACATCATGGAAGGACTCGATCAGGTGGTGCGGGCGGGGAAGGTGAGGTACATCGGCATCTCCAACTGCTTTGCCTATCAGCTGGCCAAGGCCAATGCCCTGGCGGAGAAGGAGGGCCTCCCCAAGTTCGTCTCCATCCAGGGCCACTACAACCTGATCTTCCGGGAGGAGGAGCGGGAGATGGCCAGGCTGTGCGCCGAGGACGACATCGCCATGACGCCCTACAGCTCTCTGGCCGGGGGCCGGCTCGCCAAGCATCCCGGGGAGACCTCCAAGCGGCTGGAGGAGGACAGCTACGCCAGATACAAATATGATGCCACAGCGGAGCAGGACAGCGCGATCATCCGCCGGGTGGCGGAGCTGGCGGACCGGCGCGGCGTCTCCATGACGGAGATCTCCCTGGCCTGGCTGCTGACCAAGGTCACCGCCCCGGTGGTGGGAGCCACCAAGCTGCACCACATCGAGGGGGCCGCCAAGGCGGTGGAGCTGGAGCTGACGGCGGATGAGATCTCCTACCTGGAGGAGCCCTATGTTCCCCACAAGCTGGTGGGGGTCATGGCCCAGAACACGCCGGCCGCCGCCAAGGAGCAGCATGTGTGGTCCACCGGCAGCCAGCAGATCGAGAAAGGATAAGAGATCCAAGCAGACGAACAGGCCGGGCGCCGCATATGCGGCGCCCGGCCTGTTTCTGTTCTTGTCGTTATTTCGCCTGGAACTGTGCCACGGCGGCGAAGAAGGCGTCGATATTCTCCCAGGGGGACATGGGGGGTACGTCGCACCCGGTGGAGGGCACGAAGTTGGGCCAGCTGGCGCACTCCTCCATCACCTGGAAGGTGGCCGCCCGGATGGACTCCGGGGTGCCATTGCGCAGCTGCCCCGCCGGGTCCACGTTGCCCAGCACCAGCCGGTCCGCCGGGGCGTGGGGCATCATGTCCGCCAGGCGGATGGCGTTGCCGAAGTGGTAGCCCATGGCCCCCAGGCCGAAGATCTCGTCGGCCATGAGCACCACGTTGTTGCCGCAGTTGTGGTAGATGACGGCAAAGCTGTCATCCTGCACTGCGTCCACGATGCGCTTGACATAGGGGTGGGAGAACTCCTCCGCCAGATTGGGGGAGAGCATCCCGGTGAGCGGCTCGGCCATCACCACGCCGTTGGCCCCCACCGCCTTGTATGCCTTGCAGTAGTCAATGAGGAAAGCGGTGGTCTTTTCCATCACCGTGTGGACCATGTCCGGCTCCTCATAGCACAGCACCATGGCCTCGCTCACGTCCAGCAGGCGGCCGGCCAGGGAGTAGGGGCCGATGACCCCGGCGAATACCGGCCGGTCGGCGATGCGCTCCACCGCCTTGGAGATGGCCTCGATGTAGATGCCCGTCCGGCCCGCGCCCACGGCGGGGACGGCCAGAGCCTCCGCCTCGTCCTCGTCGGTGACGATGGAGCCGATCACCGTGGGCACCTCGTCGTCGGACACCCGGATCTCAGAGCCGAAGCACTCCGCCTCCACCGACAGGTCCATCAGGCTCACCGCCGCGGCGGAGTCCACACGCTTGGCCACCAGCTCCATCCCCTGGGCCTGGTGCTCGCTGCTGGAGATGAGGTCCCGCACCGTGATGCCCATGAGCTGCACCGCCGGGAAGGACAGCACCGGCATGGGCTTTTTCACCGGGGCGGCGATGGCCTCTGCCACCCACTGCTTCATGTCACGCTTCATGCCGCGCCTCCCCTCAGCCCTTGCCGGACAGGATCTGGGCCGCGCACACGGCGGCGGAGGCCGCGTCCTCGGTGTAGTAGTCCGCGCCGATGGACTGGCAGAACTCCTGGGTCACCGGGGCGCCGCCCACCATGATCTTCACCTTGTCCCGGATGCCCGCCTCCTGGGCGGCCTTCACCACGTCCGCCATGACGGGCATGGTGGTGGTCAGCAATGCCGAGCAGCCGATGATGCCCGCATCATGCTCGATGGCGGCCTGGACGAAGGCCTGGGGCTCCACGTCCACCCCCAGGTCCACCACTTCGATGCCCTTGCCCTCCACCATCATCTTCACCAGGTTCTTGCCGATGTCGTGCAGGTCGCCCTTGACGGTGCCCAGCACCATCACACCCAGGCTCTCCGCCCCCTCTTCGGCCAGCAGGGGCTTGAGCAGGGCGGCGCCGGCGTTCATGGCGCGGGCGGCCACCAGCACCTCGGGCACGAAGATCTCGTTGGCCCGGAACTTGACCCCCACCCGGTCCATGCCGGGCAGCAGCCCGTCGGTGAGGATCTCCTGGGCGGAGCAGCCCTCCTCCAGCGCCTGCTGGACGTACTGCACCACCAGCTTTTTCTTGCCCTTTTCCAGGGCGTTGCCGATCTCAGTCAAAATGCTCATGTGCGATGCTCCCTTCATGACATATCATGGTATATTTTACTATGCTGCTTTCATTATAAAGGAGGCCGCAGAGGGTGTATAGAAAAATATCACGATTTTTGGTAAAAATATACGGATACGATATTGACAACGCTTTACTTGGGTGTTTCAATAGGGTCAGCGGGGGCTCGTCACATACTGTCCCCCGGGAAAGGGGTGCCAAATGGTCCGGTTCGATCTGGAAGAGGGCAAGCGGATGGTGGATGCCTTTGCCTATACCAGCGGCGTTCCCTGCCGGCTGTA
>JAHZFC010000093.1 GCA_019421525.1 Clostridiales bacterium | reverse complement strand
CATCGTGGTCAACAAGTGGGACGCGGTGGACAAGGACGACAAGACCATGAAGCGCATGGAGGAGGCCGTCCGCCGGGACCTGAGCTATATGACCTATGCCCCCATCCTCTTCATCTCGGCCCTCACCGGCCAGCGGGTGGAAAAGCTCTTCGAGCTGATCCAGAGCGTGGTCAACCAGGCGGCCATGCGCATCCCCACCGGGGTGCTCAACTCGGTGCTGGCGGACGCCCAGGCCAGGGTCCAGCCCCCCACGGACAAGGGCCGGCGGCTGAAGATCTACTATATGACCCAGATCGGCGTCAAGCCCCCCCACTTCGTCATCTTCTGCAACGACGCCCGGCTGTTCCACTTCTCCTATCAGCGCTATCTTGAAAACCAGATCCGAAATACCTTCGGCCTGACGGGCACCCCGGTGCGCATCACCATCCGGCAGAAGGGAGATAAGGAGGACTGACCATGTTTCAGCATTTGAGCGGCGTCCTGGACGCGTACCCTGGCTGGCTGGTGGTGGCCTGTATCGGTACGGCGGTGCTGGCCTATTTCCTGGGCTGCTTCAACGGGGCGGTGGTGATGTCCCGGTATATCCTGCGGGACGATGTCCGCGACCACGGCAGCGGCAACGCGGGGCTGACCAATTTTTACCGTACCTTCGGCGGTCCGCTGACTGCGGCGGTGATCTTGTCCGATGTGGTCAAGGCGGTGCTGGCGGTGCTGTTCTCCATTTGGATCTTCGGCATCCTGTCCCCGGACCTGCTCCCCTTTGGAAAGTATTGGGCGGGTATGTTCTGCCTGCTGGGCCACATGTACCCCTGTACCTTCCAGTTCCGGGGGGGCAAGGGGATCTTGTCCGGCGGGACCATCGCCATCATGATCGACTGGCGGGTGGCCCTGGTGGTGTGGGGGGGCTTCCTGATCCTGGCCATCCTCACCCGGTATGTGTCCCTGGGCTCCTGCTGGGCGGGCCTGTCCTTCCCCTTCGTCACCGCCTTCGTCTACCGGGACGTGCTGCTGGTGGTGATGGCGGTGGTCATCGGCGGGCTCATTTTGTGGAAGCACAGGGGGAACATCCAGCGGCTGATCCACGGCACGGAGTCCAAGTTCACCCTGCATAAAAAGCAGGAGGGCGCAGCCCCGGCGCAGGAGGAACAGGCGCCGGGACCGGAGCCGGAGACAGAAGAGACGGCCCAGGCGCCGGAGGAAAAGGACGAGCCCGAAGCGGACAGCTCCGGCGGGCCGGAGGAACCAGACGCCCCAAAGGCGGAGGAACACAAGGAGGGACAGCCATGAGGGCGGCAGTGATCGGAAGCGGAGCCTGGGGGACGGCCCTGGCCCTGGTGCTGCTGGAAAATGGGCACGATGTGGCCCTGTGGAGCTATACCCGGCAGGAGAGCGACGTGCTCAGGGAAAAGCGGGAGAACCCCATGCTCAAGGGGGTGGCCCTGCCGGAGGAGCTGGAGCTGACCACGGACATGGCGTGCGTCAAGGACCGGGACATGATCGTGCTGGCCACCCCATCCTTCGCGGTGCGCGCCACCGCCCGGCAGGTGGCGGAGCAGGCAGACCAGGGCACCCCAGTGGTGCTGGTGTCCAAGGGCATCGAGAAGGACACCTCCCTGCTGCTCCACCAGGTGGTGGAGCAGGAGCTGGGGGGCAGGTGCCCGGTGGTGGTGCTCTCCGGCCCCTCCCACGCCGAGGAGGTGGGCCGCCATGTGCCCACGGCGGTGGTGGTGGCCTCGGAGCGGCGGCAGGCCGCCGAGCTGGTCCAGGACCTGTTCATGAACGGGCGGCTGCGCATCTACACCTCCCCGGACATCGTGGGGGTGGAGATCGGAGCGGCCATGAAAAACGTCATCGCCCTGTGCGCCGGCTGCTGCGACGGCATGGGCTATGGGGACAACACCAAGGCCATGCTCATGACCCGGGGGCTGACGGAGATCGCCCGGCTGGGGGTGGCCATGGGCGCCCGGAAGGAGACCTTCGCCGGCCTCACCGGCCTGGGGGACCTGATCGTCACCTGTACCTCCATGCACTCCCGCAACCGCCGGGCGGGCATCCTGCTGGGCCAGGGCAAGACCATCCAGCAGGCCATGGACGAGATGGGGGGCGCGGTGGTGGAGGGCTACTACGCCGCGGCCAGCGCCAGGGAGCTGGCGGAAAAGGCCGGGGTGGAGATGCCCATCACCTTCGGCGCCTACGAGGTGCTCTACGAGGGGAAGGACCCCCATGAGGTGCTCAGGCAGCTCATGGGCCGCCAGCGCAAGGACGAGCTGGAGCTGGAGGAGTCCTGGATATAAAAAGAAGAAGGCCCGCCGTTCCCCATGGGAACGGCGGGCCCTTTCTGCCGACTCAAACGCCCCATGCGGTATGGCATGGGGCGTTTCAGGTTTGCTATTCAGATCACACAGCACGGGTGACCTTGCCGGAACGGAGGCAGCGGGTGCACACATACACGTGCTTGGGAGTGCCGTCTACCACAGCCTTGACGCGCTTGACGTTGGGCTTCCAGGGACGGTTGGAGCGGCGGTGGGAGTGGGACACCTGGATACCGAAGTTCACGCCCTTGCCACAGAACTCACATTTGGCCATCTTGACTAACCTCCTCGCTGATCAAAATACAAAAAGACACCGTCCAATATAATACCAGATGGTACAAGGAAAATCAAGTGCGATTTTTGGGAAACTCCGGTTTTTTTGCGTGGGAACGGTCCGGCGGACAAAGGGGGAGGCAGAGGGAGTGGACATCTGCCGGATCTTCTTGACCGGGAGGACGAATTATTATATGATAAAAGAAAAGAGGGTGGGCATTATGCTAAGATACATCGGGAAACGGATCTTGAAGTGTGCCGTCACGATGCTGGCCGTCGCGGTGCTGATCTTCTCCATCCTGTGGTTCGCACCGGAGGACCCCGCTCTTTGCGTACTGGCCAAGCCGGTGATCTACCTCTACCCGGAGGAGGAGACGGTGGTCTCTGTCACGCTGGACGGGGTGGAGCTGGGTGCCACCTACCCGGAGTATGGGGAGGGCTGGCAGGTGCTGTCCCGGCCAGACGGGACGCTGACAAATCTGAGGGACCAGCGGGAATATTCCTACCTCTTCTGGGACGGGCAGGCGGATGTGGAGTTCGACTTCTCCCAGGGCTTCTGCGTGGCGGGGGAGGATACGGCGCAGTTCCTGCGCCATGCGCTGGAGACCATGGGCCTGACCACCCGGGAGCTCAATGAGTTCATCGTGTACTGGCTGCCGCTGATGGAGGGCAACCCCTACAACCTCATCTCCTTCCAGGAGGAGACCTATACCCAGACGGCGCGGCTGACCATAGCGCCGGAGCCGGACAGTCTCCTGCGGGTGTTCATGGCCTGGAAGGCCCTGGAGGAGCCGGTGGACATCCAGCCCCAGCAGCTGGAGGGCTTTGTCCGGGAGGGCTTCACCGTGGTGGAGTGGGGCGGAGCCCAGGTCTGAGCTGCTTTGAAAAATGCCGATGGCGGCTGGCGGGGCCGGAGCGCGACCCCTTCGGCCGCCATTTTTCTGATTTTTGGGCCCTGACTGTTTTATTCCCCGGAGAACTATGATACAATGACATGACACCGTTTGATGGACCTAGGAGAACACGTCGCCCGGGACGGAGCCCTGTCCCGGGCGGAGAAAGGATGTGCGATATGGGAAGGACAAAGAGCGCCAAGCTGGGCAGCCTGGTGGAGAAATTCGACCTGGAGGTGCTCCGGGGCGGGAAGGACTGGCAGGAACAGCAGATCACGACAGAGGATGTCAACCGGCCCGGCCTGCAGCTCACCGGGTTCTTCGACTATTTTGGCGAGGAGCGCCTCCAGGTGATCGGCCTGGTGGAGACCTCCTATCTGGAGGGACGCACCGCCCAGGAGCGGCGGGACGCCTTTGACCAGCTGTTCCAGTATGACATCCCCGCCCTCATCATCTCCCGGGGGCTGGAGCCCTACCAGGAGTGCATGGAGATGGCGGAAAAGCACGACCGGACGGTGCTGCGCACCAAGGAGACCACCTCGGAGTTCATGAGCACCCTCATCGCCTATCTCAAATGGTATATGTCCCCCAGCATCACCCGTCACGGCGTGCTGGTGGAGATCTACGGCGAGGGCACCCTGCTGCTGGGCGAGTCGGGCATCGGCAAGAGCGAGACGGCCATCGAGCTGGTCAAGCGGGGCCACCGGCTCATCGCAGACGACGCGGTGGAGATCAAAAAGGTGGCGGCCAACCGGCTGGAGGGCTCTGCCCCCGAGCTGATCCGCCACTACATCGAGCTGCGGGGCATCGGCGTGGTGGACGTGCGCCGGCTGTACGGCATGTCCGCCGTCAAGCGGGAGGCCAACATCGACCTCATCATCAATCTGGAGACCTGGAAGGACGGCGCGGTATACGACCGGCTGGGGGCGGATAACCTGTACACCTCCATCCTGGACGTGAACGTGCCCACCCTGACCATCCCGGTCAAGCCCGGGCGGAACCTGGCCATCATCATCGAGGTGGCGGCCATGAACAACCGCAACAAAAAGCTGGGCTACAACGCGGCGCTGGAGTTCACCAAGCAGGTCAACCAGCACTTCGACCAGGCCATGAGCCAGGGCGGGATGAAGTTTTGAGCCCGAAAGGGGCGCAGGGGCGCAGGTAAAGCGGGAAAAGTAAAATGGCGGCAGGCGGGACCGGAGGATGTGCGGCAGCCTGCCGCCCGGGACTGCAACGGCGCAGGGAACTATCATGGGAAAGACAAGGCGGCAGGTGTAGCCGGCACATACGGTTGGAACGCCGCCGGGGCTTTCCCCGCAGCACGATACTCTTTGGAAAGGAAAGGTGACAAGTAAAACCGGCACATACGGTTTTACTTGTTGTTTGGGATTTCATATGTGTGGCATCGTAGGTTTTATCGGAAAGGAAGAGGCCGCCCCCATTTTGCTGGACGGCCTGGCCCGGCTGGAATACCGGGGGTATGACTCCGCCGGGGTGGCGGTGTTCGACGGCGCGCAGCTGAGGGTGGCAAAGGCCAAGGGACGGCTCCAGGTGCTCTCCGACCTGATCCAGGGCGGGGCGGCCATCCACGGCACCCTGGGCATCGGGCACACACGGTGGGCCACCCACGGCGCCCCCTCGGACGTCAACTCCCACCCCCAGGTCAGCCGCAGCGGGCGCATCGCTGTGGTCCACAACGGCATCATCGAAAATTACGCCGAGCTGAAGGACTTCCTGGTCAGCCAGGGGGTGCCCTTCGCCTCGGAGACGGACACCGAGGTGGTGGCACAGCTCATCGAGTATTTCTATGACGGAGACATCCTCCAGGCCGTGGGCCGGGTGCTCCACCGCATCGAGGGGGCCTACGCCCTGGGCATCATCTGCGCCGACGAGCCAGACCGGCTCATCGCCGTGCGCAAGGACAGCCCGCTGATCTTGGGGCTGGGCCAGGGGTTCAATTTCCTGGCCTCCGACGTGACCGCCCTCATCAAATACACCCGGGACGTCATCTACCTGGAGGACGGGGAGCTGGCGGAGCTGACCCGGGAAGGGGTGACCTGCTTCAACCACCTGCTCCAGCCGGTGGCCAAAGAAGCCTCCCATGTGGACTGGGAGATCGACGCGGCGGAAAAGGGCGGCTACGAGCACTTCATGTTCAAGGAGATCATGGAGCAGCCGGCGGCCCTGCGCCGGGCCATTTTCCCCCGCCTGCGGGACGGCGAGGTGGTGCTGGACGACTTCGCCCTGGATGACGGGTATATCCGGGACCTGGAGAAGATCTACATCGTGGCCTGCGGCTCCTCCTACCATGTGGGGATGGTGGGCAAATACAACCTGGAGCGGCTCACCCGCATCCCGGTGGAGGTGTCGCTGGCTTCGGAGTTCCGGTACATGGACCCCATCGTGGGAGAGCATACCCTGGTCATCGTCATCAGCCAGTCCGGGGAGACGCTGGACACCATGGCCGCCCTGCGCCAGGCCAAGAAGCTGGGGGCCAAGATCTTGTCCATCGTCAACGTGGTGGGGTCCTCCATCGCCCGGGAGTCGGATGTGGTGCTGTACACCTGGGCCGGGCCGGAGATCGCCGTGGCCACCACCAAGGCCTACTCCACCCAGATGGCGGTGGTGGACCTGCTGGGGCTGTACTTTGCCCGGAAGCGGGGGACGATCGAGGCGGCCAGGTACGACCAGGCGGTGCAGGAGCTGCTGCTGCTGCCGGCCAAGATGGAGCAGGTGCTGGAAAAGCGGGAGGATATCCAGTATTACGCCAGCCAGTATTTCAACCACGACTCGGTGTTCTACATCGGCCGGAACGTGGACTACGCCCTGGGGCTGGAGGGGTCCCTGAAGCTCAAGGAGATCTCCTATATCCACTCCGAGGCCTACGCCTCCGGCGAGCTCAAGCACGGCACCATCTCCCTGATTGAGGACGGGACCCTGGTGGTGGCCCTGGCCACCTACGGGCGGCTGTTCGAGAAGGCCATGAGCAACGTGGTGGAAGTGAAGAGCCGGGGGGCGGACGTGCTGGCCCTCACCACCCAGGCCCACGCCGGAGAGATGGCCAAGGTGGCCAACGGCCTCATCACCATCCCGGAGACGGATGAGCTGCTGCTGCCCTCCCTGGGCGTGGTGCCCCTGCAGCTGTTCGCCTATTATGTGGCCCTCCAGCGGGGCTGTGACATCGATAAGCCCCGGAACCTGGCAAAAAGCGTTACAGTAGAGTAAAGGCAGCGTGTCATCAGAAGGCGCAGCCCCGCTGGCCGCGCCGGGTGGCGCGTATGATTGGAGCGCAGCGGAGATCAGCGCAGGGCGGATCCATTTCGCCCGAGCATTTTGATCAAAGGGTCCCCCACGGGGCCTGCCCCGTGGGGCGGCTGCGACATCCATAAGCCAAGGAACTTGGCCAAGAGCGTGACGGTGGAGTAATGTTACCAATGAGGACGGATCGAATATGAAAGAGAACCGGTACGACGACAAGGAATTTTTTGACCAGTACAGCCAGATGGCCCGGAGCCAGCTGGGGCTGGCGGGGGCGGGAGAGTGGCCCACCCTCCGGGCTCTGCTGCCGGACTTTGACGGGCTCCAGGTGCTGGACGTGGGATGCGGCTACGGCTGGCACGCAGCCTACGCAGCCCAACACGGGGCGGCGCAGGTGGTGGCCTGTGACATCTCCAGCCAGATGCTGGAGGTGGCCCGGGAGAAGAACGCCCACCCGGCGGTGGAGTATCGCCAGGTGGCATTTGAGGACGCGGACTTCCCGGAGGGCAGCTTCGATCTGGTGCTGTCCTCCCTGATGCTCCACTACCTGGCGTCCTACGACGACTTTCTGGACCGGGCCCGACGCTGGCTTCGGCCGGGCGGGACGCTGCTCTACACCGTGGAGCACCCCATCTTTACCGCCCAGGGGCCCCAGGACTGGTGCTACGGTCCGGATGGGGAGATCCGCCATTTCCCGGTGGACCGCTATTTCGCCGAAGGGGCGCGGGACGCGGTATTCCTGGGGGAGCATGTGGTGAAGTACCACCGCACCCTCACCACCTATCTGGACGGCCTGTCCCGCCACGGCTTCCGCCTGGAGCGGGTGGTGGAGCCCCAGCCCACGCCGGAGATGGTGCGGGATGTCCCCGGCATGGCGGACGAGCTGCGCCGCCCCATGATGCTGATCGTCCGGGCGGAGCGGCTGTGAAAAAACGAACATGGGCTGACGTTGTCTGATCCTGATGTGAACTGTGGGGGGAGGAATGACGATGCTGGTCTGGATATGCGCCGGGCTGTCGGCGGCGTGCGGGGCGGCGGCCGCCCTGTGCCAGGTCCTGGGGCGCTGGCTGGGAAAGTTCATCTGTAAGACGACCGCCTCAGTGCTCTTCTGCATGACGGCGGTGCTGGCCCTGGCCCGGTCGGGGAACTGGGCGGATGCCTGCCCCATCTTCGCTGCCCTGGTGCTGGGGCTGGTGGGGGACATCTGCCTGGCCTGTCCCCGGCTGATGGGACAGGGGGGCGCCCCCCTGCGGGTGTGGCCTGCTTTCGGGCTGGTGAGCTTTGGCCTGGGACACCTGATCTATCTGGGGATGTTCCTGGACCGGCTGGGGTGGGCGCTTTGGCCCCTGCTGGCCGCGCCGGTGCTGCCTGTGGTGCTCTGGCTGCTCATCCGGGCGGGGTTTTGCCGGCCGGAGCCGGCGGCCATCGCCGTTGGGACCTATCTCTACGCCGCAGTGGTCAGCGCTATGGCCGGTGCGGCGGCAGCCTGTGCCCTGGCAGGGGAGGGCTCAGTCCTGTGGCTGGCCGCTGCGGTGCTGTTCGTGGTCAGTGACAGCGTCCTCGCCCGGGATACCTTCCCTGTGGGACATTGTAAGGCAGATGTCTGCCTGCCCTTCGTGGTGCTGTTGTGTTATTTTTCGGCGCAAAATCTGTTCGCCCTGTCTATCCTGGGCTGAATAAGCCTGCCAGAAGAGGACCGCTCGCCCTGACGGGGAGCGGTCCTCTTGCGCTGTCGGGCAGATGCAAGGCGGTCAGGTGGGCGATGAAATCATAAATATTCACAACAAAATGAATAATATACAGAACTTTGTGGAATATCACCCAGCAGAGCGGAGAAAAATGCGCATAACTATGTAAAATGAGGGTTGCAAATACAGCCTGGAAGGAGTATACTGACAGCACACTAGAAAATGACTGTATGGAGGAATGGGATCATGGCTGACATTAAAAAAGTGGTGCTCGCCTATTCCGGCGGGCTGGATACCTCCATCATCATCCCCTGGCTGAAGGAGAACTACAACGACCCTGAGATCATCG
>JAHZFC010000092.1 GCA_019421525.1 Clostridiales bacterium | reverse complement strand
GGGTCCGGGGGTGCAGGCGCTTAGAACGAAAGCGCGCCCTTGGCGCTTGAAGTTCATCCGCGCCTAACCCCCCGGCGATTCTTTGGTGACTTTCTAATCGCTTAGAAAGTCACCCGCCGGAGGCTGGGACAGCCTCATGTGGCCACAAGGGCCTCGCCCTTGTCAGGGCCACCTCCCCCGTCAAGGGGGAGGCAACGGCGCTGTCAAAAGAAATGGTTTTTGGAAAATCAGCTCTCCAAAGGCGTAGCCTTTGGATAATGCTCTCAGGGACGCAGTCCTTGAGATCGTCCAAGGGCTGATGCCCTTGGTTTTCAAAAAGGGCCTTCGCCCTTTTCTAACGAAACAGCTCCGCGCACAGCCATCCCAGGGTGTGTCCCGCACCCACGTTGTACACCCCGTTGTCCCGGCAGGTCTTCAGCGCCCGGAGCACTGGGGCCGCCCGGCGGCTGCGCGTCAGCTCCGCCGCCACGAAGGGCTCTGCCGCGGCCAGCAGGTCCAGCAGCTGATCTGCCTTCCACTTCTCCAGCTCCAGGGCGGTGAGGCCCTGGGCCAGCTCCCATTCGCTGCCTGTCAGCAGCAGCTGGGCCAGCTGCGCCCCCCGGCGCTCCAGCTCCGGGTCCTGCTGCTCCTCTTCGGGGGGGAGGGTGATGGTCTCGCACCGGGAGCGGATGGTGCCCAGCAGCTGTCCCGGCTGGCCGGTGAGCAGTAAAAAGGCCGTATACTCCGGCCCGTCCTCCAGCACCTTCAGCAGGGCGTTCTGAGCCACTGGGTTCATGGCGTCCGCCGGGTCGATGACATACACCTTCCGTTTTCCCTCGTTGGGGCGGATATAGGCGTCTGACCGCAGGGCCCGTGCCTGGTCGGCCACGATCTCCCGCTTCCCCTCCGCCGGGGCGAGCAGGGCCACATCCGGGTGGATGCCCTTTTCCACCTTCTCGCAGGGCAGACAACGGCCGCAGGGGGGCCGCTCTCCCACGCACAGGTAGGCGGCGGTCATCCGTCTGGCAAAGGCCCGGCGGGCCTCCTGGCTGCCTCCGGCCAGGATGTAGGCGTGGGCCAGGGGGCTGGGCAGGGGGGGCATGGCGCTCACAGCCGCTCGAACCGCTCCACGTCCACCACAAAGACGGTGGCCCCGCCCACGGTGACCTCCACGGGCATGGAGGGATAGTAGCCGTAGCTCATCTCGGTGGTGGTGGGGATCATCTGCTTGCGGCTGAAGGAATGCTCGTGGATGACGTCGATGACCTGCTGGACCTTCTCATCCTCCACGCCGATGAGGATGGTGGCGTTGCCCGCCATCAGAAAGCCGCCGGTGGTGGACAGCTTGGTGGAGGAGAATCCCGCCTGGGTCAGCGCCCGGGTGACGGCGTTGGCGTCGTCGTGATTCACGATTGCGATGATAAGTTTCATAGGGAACCCTCCTTATGTTCATTTGGTCCTGATATGACCTCTGCCTGTTCTCTATTATATCCTATTCTCTCCAAATAGGCCAGATGTTTTTTATCGATCCGCTCCCCCGGCGCCACCACTGGGATGCCGGGGGGATAGGGGGCCACCTGGCAGGCGCAGACCCTGCCCTCGCTCTGGCTGAGCGGGACAGTCTCCCGGGGGGCAAACAGGGCCTGCCTGGGGGTGAGCGCCTGCTCCGGCAGGGGAGGGGGAGCCAGGTGGGAGAAGTCCTCCGGCGGCCGGTCAGAGGCCAGGGCCGCCGCCAGGGCGGACTCCAGCCGGGCCACCGTCTCCACCCGCTCCGCCGCGGTGAAGATGAACACCACATGGTTCCGGTCCGCCATCTCCGGGAAGATGTTCTCCTCCCGGAGGGTCTCCGCCAGCTGGAAGCCGTCGGAGCAGCGCACCACCAGCCGGGCCGGGTCCAGCTCCAGGGGGCCTGGCCGCAGGGAGGGGAAATGTTCCCGAAGCGTATCCACCCCTTCCACCGCCTTGCGGTACCAGTCCGCTCCCTCCCGGGCCATCCAGTCCCGGGCCAGGTCCAGGGAGGCCATCATGAGATAGGACGGGGAGGAGGAACCGTACACCGACCCCATCCGCCGCAGCTCGTCCATGGTCAGGCCGTTGGCCAGCAGCAGGGCGGACTGCCCCATGGCGGGGAGGGTCTTGTGGGCGGACATCACCACCAGGTCCGCTGCCTGGTACCCCCGGTAGCCCAGGAAGGGCAGGTGGGCGCCGTGAGCGCCGTCCACCATCAGCCTGGCCCCATATGCGTGGCAGACCCGGGAAATGGCGGGCAGATCTGATATCACACCGTAATATGTTGGGGAAACGATACACACTGTTTTGATCTCCGGGTGGGCCCGGAGGGCCTGTTCCACCGTCTCCGGCTCCATGGGCCCGGTGACCCCCTCCGGGGCCAGCCAGGGCCGGGAGAGGTAATGGGGGGTGAGCCCCAGCAGAGCCAGAGCGTTGTAGGCGGAGCGGTGGCTGCCCCGGTCCAGGGCCACCGCCCCCTCCGCCCCGGCCAGCAGGGCAAGGCCAGTGTGGATGCCCTGGGTGGAGCCCCCGGTGAGAAACAGGCAGCAGTCGAACCCCAGGCTGGCTGCCCACAGGTCCTCCGCCGCCTCGATGGCGTCCCCGCCAAATCCGAACAGGTCTCCGGTGCAGCCGTTTTCGGTGAAGTCCAGGCTGGCGTCCGCCAGGCCGCCGGGCAGAGGCTTTCCATGGTGTCCGGGCATGTCAAAGCGGAGAGGGTGCCGGGCGGCCAGTTCTTTTAAACAGTCATAGAGGGGTGTGGGCAAGGGGCCCACCTCCTTTCAGTTCTGGTCTCGACCGATCTCTTCCACCCAGTGCTCCAGGTGGGTATCCCAATAGCCCGGATAGGCGGGCCGCTCCTGTCCGTCCAGATCCAGCTGGTACAGCCGGAAGGTGACCCGCAGATCCTTGGGCTGCCACTGCTCCACATAGGAGTAGCGGTAGGTCATGCCCAGCTTCTCCATCACCCGGCCGCTGGCCGGGTTTTCCACATCGTGGGTGGCGGTGAGGCAGGGCTGTCCCACCCGCCGGAGTTCTTCCGCCACCGCCCCGGCGGCCTCGGCGGCAAGGCCCTGTCCCCACCAGCGGCGGGCCAGCCCATAGCCCAGGTCAAAGCTGTCCGGACCTCCCACTGTGACATAGCCCACCGGGGACAGGACGTTCTTGAGGCAGACGGCATACCGGCCCGGCCCCATGAGCCGCTCCTCCAAAAAGCGGACGCACGCCTCCAAACTTTCCACAGGGGACCAGGGCAGAAAGCGGTTCACCTCCCGGTGGGACAGGATGGGGAGCATGGCCGGGCCGTCCTCCCGCTGAAAGGGCCGGAGGAGCAGCCGCTCCGTCTCCAATACCGGGCGGGCTTTTTCCACAAAGCTCACTGGTCCTGTCCGTCCAAAAAGGCGGCGGCCCGCTCCAGCGTCTCCCGGTCCGAGGGGTGGGTCAGCCGGGCCAGGGCCTCTCCAACGGGGAGGAACAGAGCCTCCCGGACTTCCTCAGGCTGGCAGGACACCGGGCCATCCCCCGCCCGGCCCAGGAAAAAGACCACGTCCTTGGTCACGGCAGGGGCGGGGGAGTAGGTGATGACATGGCGGAACCCGTCCACAAATCCCACGCTCAGCCCGGTCTCCTCCCGGATCTCCCGCTCCGCTGTCTCGTGTTCGCTCTCTCCCGGCTCCACATGGCCCTTGCACAGCGTCCAGTGGCCCAGGGTGCTGTGGAGGACCAGAAAGGTCCGCCGGCCCGCCCCACCCCGGAACAGCACCGCGCCGCAGCTTTTTTCCCGCTCCATCATCCTGCCTCCCATTCGGATAGATATTTGTTACCTTTCATTTTACCTTAGTGGAGGGGAGATCGCAACCTGTTTCTTTTCCCTGGAAAATCACAAAAAACCGCCCCTCCCGATAGGGGAGGGGCGGAAGGATCGATGGTATTACTGCTTGCTGGGGTCGTAGGCCACCACGGTGCGGCGGTTGGGCTCGGTGCCGGTGGAATAGGTGGTCACGTTGGGGTAGTCCTGGAGGGCGGTGTGGATCACATGGCGCTCATAGGCGTTCATGGCCTCCAGGGTGATGTTCCGGCGGTACTTGACCACCTTCCCGGCGGTCTTGCGGGCCAGCCGCTCCAGGGACTCCTCCCGGCGGGCCCGGTAGCCCTCGGCGTCCACATGGATGCGGACCCGGTGGCTCCTGCCCCGGTTGACAGTGTAGCCGGTGAGCTGCTGGATGGCGTCCAGGGTCTCGCCCCGGCGGCCGATGAGGGCGCCCAGGTCCTCCCCCTCCAGCACCACCTGATAGGTATCTCCCTGCCGGGTGATGACGGGGGTGGCCTCCACCCCCATGTGGGCGAACAGTCCGGTCTGGAACCTGACGATGGCCGCGGCCACATCGTCGTCCGCCACCGCCGCAGGCGCGGCCTTGGGGGCCGGCGCCTTTTGGGGCTCCTCCGCCTTGGGGGCGGGGGGGGCCTCCCGACGGGGCTCCGGCGCGCGCTCCCGCCTGGGGGCGGGGGCGGGCTGCTCCTCCTCCACGGGAGCGGGCGGCTCCACCGCTTCGGGCTCGTCTGGGGCCTCATAGGTGATCTTTACCTTGGCGGGAACAGATCCGATGCCCAAAAAGCCAGTCTTTCCCCGTTCCAGGATCTCCACCGACACATCATCCCGGTCCAGACCCAGCTGCTGCAGGCCCTTGGCCAGGGCCTCGTCCTCGGTCTTGCCGGTGACTTCAATATACTTTTGCACAGGGATACACTCCTTGTTTCCGATCTGAAATGGACCGGGATGTCACTTTTTGTCCTGAGTTTCCTCATCCGCCGCATAGGGAGCCTCGTAGTCCCCCTCGTCAGCGGCGGACTGCCCGTCCTCTTCTGCCGGTGCAGGCTGCTCCTCCTGGACCGCCTCGTCACCGCCGGCGGCCTCAACGGCCTCAGCGGCTTCATCCTCCGTGGTCTCTGGAGGCATCTCGGGGATGGGCACGCCGTTCTCCGCCAGGATGGCCTTCTCCTCCTCGGTCAGGGGGGTGAGCTCCTCCTCGGGCTCCTTCTTCTTGTACTTGTCATCCGGGTCGTGATAGGGGGTGATGGGATAGCGGTCAGGGTCATAGGCACGGCCCCGGGCATAGGCGCGCAGGCCCTCCCGGCTGGCGGACAGGTCGGTGCCCTTGTTCTTGGCCTTGGGCTGGACCTTCTTGCCCTTCTTGTAGCTGCCGGAGGCGATGGCGGCGGCCTTCTTCTCCGCAGCGACGCGGCGGCGCTCCTTCTCCTCCTCCTTGGCCTTCCGGGCCTGCTCCTCCATCTCCCGCTGGGCGGCCTCATAGTCCTTGCGGAGGATCTTGCCGCAGATGACCTCCTGGAGCATCATCAGCAGGGAGTTTGCGATCCAGTAGATACACAGACCGGCAGGCAGGGAGTAGCCGATCCACAGGGAGATCAGGGGGCTGATGATCATCATGGTGCGGTTGGTGGAGGCGGTGCTCTTGTCCATCTCCTGGTTGCGGTTCATCCGGTTGGTCCGCTGGGACACCATCATGGACAGGAAGGACAGCACCGCGGAGATGATGGGCAGCAGAAACAGGCCGATGGAGTTCCAGTCGATCCCGCCCTGCCAGAACATGAGCTGGGGGATCTCATCCAAATGGAGCCCCAGAAAATTGAAGTTGATGATGAACAGAGTGGAACCGGCGGCGGCGGCAGAGGCGGTGGCCAGATTGCTGGAGTTGAGTTCAGCCGCCAGTGTCAATTCCGTAAAACCGGAGCCGACCACGAAGTCGGTCATCCCCAGGGCGTTTGCCACAGAGGTGATGGCGCTGTCCGTCAGGTTCATCATGTACCGGAAGGGCCGGCGGATGATGGCGTACAGGGGATACAGGATGATCAGGGGGATCAGCTGCCAGATACAGCCGCCCATGGGGCTGACGTTGTTCTCGGAATAGAACTTCTGGACCTCCTGATTATACCGCTCCCGGTCGTTGCCGCACCGCTTCTGGATCTCCCTGAGCTGGCCGGAGATCAGGTTCATCTTGATCATGCCCTTCTTGCCCTTCAGGTTGAAGGGGAACAGGATGAGCTTGACCACGATGGTGAACAAGATCAGGGCGATACCGTAGCTGTCGAAGACCTGGCAGAACACCCTCAGCAGCCAGCTGAAGGGCGTCATGATGATTTGTAGAAAATCCATTGGGGGCCTCCTATGTTACTGGTTTTCTCCAGTGCCCCTTGGGGGGCACCGGGTCGTAGATGAAGGACTTTTCCCTGTGAAATGGATGACAGCGCAGCACCCGCCACACCGCCAGGATACCGCCCTTGAGCGCGCCGTGGACCTCCACCGCCTCCAGCGCGTAGGTGGAGCAGGTGGGGATGAATCGGCAGCAGGGGGGACTGGCGGGGGAGATGTTCTTCCGGTAAAAGCGGATCAGCGCCAACAGCAGCTGCTTCATATCCCCACACCCTCACTGTCTGGCCAGCAGGCCGACCTTGCCGCACAGCTTCAAAAAGGACTGCTCCAGACGGCGGTAGGGGGCGTGGGCGGCCCGCACCCGGGCCACCACCACGATGTCCACGCCGGAGACCAGCTTGTCCTCGTTCAGGCGGTAGATCTCCCGCAGGCGGCGGCGCACCCGGTTGCGCACCACGGCATGGCCCACCTTGGTGGACACCGTCAGGCCCAGGCGGTTGCCCGGCCGGCCGTTTTTCCGGACGTAGACGGCCAGCTCCGGCGATACGGCGCTGCGCCCCTTGTTGTACAGCCTGCGGAACAGGTGGTTTTCCTTGAGGGATACGGTTTTTTTCACAGGCGGGAAACTCCCTTCCTCTGGGGTGGGATAACGCCGGACAAGTCCCGAACGCGACATAGGGGCCGGGGATCTCCTCCCCCGCCCCGGTCTATCGTTATCCCGATGTTGCCGCCATCAGTGGGTCAGGCGGGCGCGGCCCTTGGCACGGCGACGGGCCAGGACCTTGCGGCCGTTGGCAGTGGCCATACGCTTGCGGAAGCCATGGACCTTGGAGCGATGACGCTTCTTGGGCTGATAGGTACGAACCATGCGGGTACACCTCCTGTACTCTATTGGCTGGACGCCTGTCTGGGCGCCGCCTCCACAACGGCCCGGGGACCGGACCGCGGTCGATAAGAAAAACGCGCACATATAAAAGCGCATCCGTGATTATACCGCAAAACCGGCTTTTCTGTCAACCAAATTTCTGAGAAAAATCAAAAAATGTTCTTTTCGCTTTCCAAACACAAGATATTGTGTCCCTCTCCGGGAAAAAACAGGTCCTTGACGCGCGGGGCCTTCCATCTGGTCCGCTGATGTCTGAGTGGGCAGATATCCGGGTATACCTATTAAAATAAAAATCACTTTCCGATCGCGAGAAAGCCCTTGTATGCCGCCCTGGTTTTTGATATAATCAATAGGTTAAGACATGACGTGATCTTATCTTTTGGAAGGGGCCGCAAGCTGATATGAATTCCGCTGCTGACGTCTGGGAAAAAGTGAAAACACTGATGGAGGCGGACATGACCGCCGTGTCCATCGACACCTGGTTCGGAGATGCCAGGGCCGTCGCCCTGGAGGACACCCGGTTCCTCCTGTGCGTCTCCACCGACTTCAAACGGGACGTCATCCGCTCCCGGTTCCTGCCTGTCATCCAAAAGGCTCTTATGGAGCTGTTCTCTTTTGAGGTGGATGTGGAGCTGCTGCTCCCAGAGGAGGCGGAGGCCTACCAGCAGCGGGAACGAAAGCCCATCTCCCCGGAGGACCCCACGGAGGACAAGTATACCTTTGAGCGGTTCGTGGTGGGCTCCACCAACAAATTCGCCTATATCGCCGCCCAAAAGGTGGCCACTGAGCCCGGCGGGGCCTACAACCCCCTGTTCATCTACGGTCAGTCCGGCCTGGGCAAGACCCACCTGCTCCACGCCATCGCCCACCGGGTCCGGCGGGGATTCCCGGGCTACCGCATCCTCTACATCAAGAGCGAGGATTTTGTCAACGAGCTGATCACCAACCTGCGCCGGGGCATGGATATGCAGGAGTTCCGGGACAAATACCGGAACGTGGATCTGTTCCTCATGGACGATGTGCAGTTCATCGCCGGGAAGGACTCCAGCGAGGAGGAGCTGTTCCACACCTTCAACACCCTGTATGAGCAGAAAAAGCAGATCGTATTCACCTCCGACCGTCCGCCCCAGGAGATGCTCCGGCTGGAGCAGCGCCTGCGCACCCGGTTCGAGCAGGGATTGTCCGCCGATATCCAGCCCCCGGACTACGAGACCCGCATGGCGCTGCTGAAAAACAAGTCCCTGGAGCGGGGCATCATCCTGCCCGACCCTGTGCTCAGCTACATGGCGGAGAATATCACCTCCAATGTCCGTCAGATCGAAGGAGTGGTCAATAAGATCATGGCCTTCCAGGAGCTCATGGGCGAGCAGGTGGACGTGGAGACCACCATCCGGGCGGTGCGGGACATCCTGCGCACCAAGGAGGATTTTCTCCCCTCTGCCGACACCATCATCCAGGAGGTGGCCCGGTTCTATGAGCTGGACAGCTCCGCCATCCGGGGCCAGGGCCAGAACAAGGAGATCACCACCGCCCGCAACGTGGCCATGTACATCATCCGGGAGATGACCCAGCTGTCCCTGGCGGAGATCGGCCAGCAGTTCGGCGGCCGGCACCACTCCACGGTGCTCAACTCCATCAACCGGGTGGAGAAGATGATCAAGCAGCAGCCGGAGACCGCCGAGATCATCCGGGACATCACCAATGCCGTCAACTCCGCCTATTGACGCAAGGACGAAGTCCTTGCGACCACATGAGGCTGTCCCAGCCTCCGGCGGGTGACTTTCTGCTCGTGCAGAAAGTACT
>JAHZFC010000009.1:11340-27550 GCA_019421525.1 Clostridiales bacterium | reverse complement strand
TCACCGCTAGGTGGAAACGGAGGAAAGCCGACTTTGCGCCGACGAAGTGCGCTGCGGCGGGCCGCAATCCGCCCGTCGAAAAAGGCTTTGCCTTTTTCGACGGCCTGAAGCCGGGGCGCTCCGTGGAGCGCCCCGGCCTTTTCTCTCACGCTTTTTGGTTTTCCTCCGCCGGAGCCGCCTCGGCCCGCTCCGGCTCGGCGGGCATGGGGACGGTGGGCAGCACGATAGTCATCTTGGTGCCCACGTTCTGCCGGGACACCACGTCGAACCAGCCGCCGTGGCGCTCCACGATCCACTTGGCGATGGACAGCCCCAGGCCCGAGCCCCCGGTCTGCCGGGTGCGGGACTCGTCCGCCCGGAAGAACCGGTCGAAGATGTGGGGCAGGGCCTCCGGCGAGATGCCGATGCCCTCGTCGGTGACCGACAGGTGGGCCATGCCCTCCTTCTCCTCCACCGACAGGGTGATGGCCCCGCCGTCGGGGGTGTACTTGATGGCGTTGTCCACCAGGATGCGGATGGCCTGGCGGGTCAGGCCCAGGTCGCAGTTGACGAACACCGGCCCGTCCCAGTGGGCCTCCATGGGATGGGTCTGGTCGATGACCTGGCTGTCCCGCATCACCTGTCCGGCCACCGCCGTCAGGTCGAACACCTCCGGCTCCACCACCAGGGAGTCGTTGTCCCCCCGGGCCAGGAACAGCAGCTGCTCCACCAGCTCCTTCATGGACTGGGCCTCCTGGGTGATGGCGTCGATGGACTCCTGCATGGCCTCCGGGTCGTCCTTGCCCCAGCGGTTCAATAGGTTGGCATACCCCTGGATCACCGAGATGGGGGTGCGCAGCTCGTGGGAGGCGTCGGACACGAAGCGCATCTGGGCCCGGTAGGACTGGTCGATCCGGTCCAGCATGGCGTTGATGGCCTGGGCCAGGTTCTTCAGTTCCTTCTGGGTGCCGTCCACCGGCAGGCGCTCGTCCAGGTGGGCGTCGTCGATCTCCCCCAGCCGGGCGGCCAGCTTTTGCAGCTCCTCAGGGCTCATATTTGGCACACTGCCCAGCCGGCTGGCCGCGGCGGCCAGGTCCTGGATGGGCCGGAGCACCTTGCGGATGGTCCCCGCGTTCTTGAAGAGGTTGGAGATCAGGGAGATCACCTGGCACACCAGCAGCACCTGGACGGCGAAGGTGATCACCCGCACCTGGGTGTCCAGATCCAGGGTGATGGCGTAGGGCTGCCCGTCCTGGACCAGCTCCACGGTATAGCAGGGCCTGCCCTCCCCCCAGCGCAGGTTCAATAGCAGGGTCCCCCCGCCCCCGGACAGGGAGCGCAGCCCCTCCCTGGTGTTGTCCGGCAGGGGCAGCCAGCTCCAGTCCCAGCCCTGGATGTCCCGGTCCAGGGCGGTGACGGTGTAGTCTCCGGCCTGCATCCACTCGGTGGCCTCAGCGGAGGGCACCCCTCGCTGGTCCACCAGGGCGGCCACGTCGGAGCACTGTATCTCCGCCCATACCACCAGCCCGCCCAGGCACAGCGCGGCCAGCAGCAGGTCCATGCAGAAGTAGATGCCCGCCAGCCTCACCAGCAGCCTGGCATTGAGCCGGGCCACCAGGGAGGAATGTTGATTTTGTTGTCTCTGCTGCTCCATAGTCCTCGCCCCTGTCTGAACCCGCCTGAAAGGCCTGGCCTTTTCAGCGGATACTGCTGTTTTCTATGTGAGCGCGTCGATGAGGTCCAGCAGCAGGTCCAGCACCTCTCCCACCAGGTCTCCCCAGTTTAGACTGCGCCGCTCGTCCTCCCGCCGCTCCCACCAATGTTCCAGGCGGGCCTGCCGCCGCTGCTCGTCCCGGATGGCTTTTCTCTCCGGGTCCTCCCAGTTGGGGTCCTCCCACCACTCCATGGCTCCCGCCCCCTGTCTCACAGGCGGTCGGCCACTTCCGCCAGGGTGTCCAGGAAGCTCTCCTCTCCCATGGTATTCAGCTTGAAGAACATCCCCTGGCTGCCCCCGGCGGTGATGGCCACCAGATGGAGCCGGTCCCCCCGGCCCACCAGGGTCAGGGACAGGGCCACCCGGTTGCCCCCGGACCAGCTGTACCGCTCGTACATGCGCACGGCGCACCGCACATCCCCGGAGGTGTAGTCGCTGCCCTCCTCATAGGTGGCAGAGGCGCTGCCGCCCAGCACTCCGTCGTGCAGCCGCTCCAGCACGGCGTCAAAGTTCCCCGTCAGGTCCCGTTCCAGCATGGCCATATCAGCTTCCCCCTTTTTCTGCGCCCTCGGCCAGCCAGGCCAGCACCGGCTCCAGGTACTTTTCGTCCACAAAGTCCGCCCCTTCCCGGAACACTTGCTGCATATAGGCCTCCTCCTCATCCTTGGGCGCTTCCCTGGTCACCTTCTTGGTCATCATCCACATCATGGGCCGGTAGATGCCGGTGAGCTTCTCCGGGGAGTATCCGCCCCGCAGGTAGAACAGGGGGACTTCCCCCAGGCCGCTCCGGTCCCGGATGCCCTCCCCCTGGGCCATTTCCTCCGTGGCCATGCCCACGGCGCACACTCCCCGGACGTCCCATTTTTTCCGGGCGCGGGCCAGGTCCTTCACGCCCCCGGCGAACAGCCAGCCCAGATACAGCACCTTGGTGCCCTGGATGGGCAGCACATCCCCCTGCAGGTCGTGGACGGGCAGGCCGGTGCGCTCCCCCAGCATCTGGGCGTACCGCCTGGTATAGCCTGTGGATGAGGTATAGACGATGGCGCTGACTTTCATATCCTCACTCCTCCCGGATGACATAGCCCACACCCCGGACGGTGTGGATGAGCTTGACGTGGAAGCGCTCGTCGATCTTGGAGCGCAAGAAGCGGATATATACGTCCACCGTGTTGGTCTCCCCCACGAAGTCGAAGCCCCAGACGTTGTCCAGCAGCACCTCCCGGGTGACCACCTTCTCCTTGTTCTCCAGCAGGTAGCGCAGCAGGTCGAACTCCCGCCGGGTCAGCTCCACCTCCTGGCCGTCCACCGACACCTCGTGGCGGTCCACGTCCATGGTCAGCGGTCCGGCGGTGAGCTTGCCCACCTGGCCGGGCACCTCGGCGCTCCCCTCCGCCTTGTTCCGGAGGGCGGCCCGGATGCGGGCCAGCAGCTCCTCGATGGCGAAGGGCTTGGTGATATAGTCGTCCGCCCCCGCGTCCAGCCCGGCCACCTTGTCCATCACCGTGTCCCGGGCGGTGAGCATGATCACCGGCACCAGGCTCTCCCGCCGCAGGCGGCGGAGCACCTCCATGCCGTTGAGGGCGGGCAGCATGATGTCCAGCAAGATCAGGTCGTAGTCCCCCGCCCGGGCCATGTCCAGCCCGGTGCGGCCGTCGGCCGCCTTGTCCACCTCATAGCCCTCGTACTTCAGCTCCAGCTCCACCATACGGGCCAGCTTCTCCTCGTCCTCCACCAACAGGATCTTGTCAGCCATATCTGTTTCCCTCTTCTCTCACTTTTTTGGACGCTTGCGCTTCCGGTCTCCCCGGAGCTGGCTCACCGCGTCGCTGACCACATCGCCGATCTGGTCCATGACCTGGTTGACCTTGCCGCCCCAGCCCTCGGTGCCCTTGCCGCTGATGTGGATGGTGTACCCGAAGCACAGCCCCACCACGGCCAGGCCGAACACCGCGTAAGGTGCCACCAGGCACAAGATCAGCGCCACGATCAGGGGGATCATACAGGTCATCCTGCCCTCCTTCCAGATCTCCAGCGAGATGGCCAGGCAGTTGGCCAGAAGGCTCTTCAGGGCCCGGCGCACCTCCCGCCAGTTGACCGGCCTGCGGCCCGCAGGCCACTCCGGCTCCGCTCCCGCGCCCCGGGTGGAATAATCGCCCCCCGCCGGGCCGGTCTTTCCCTGCTTTTCCAGGAGGATCACCGCGTCCAGCACGTTGCCCCCCGTAGCCTCCAGCGCCGCCTTGGCCTCTTCATAGGTCGCTCCGGTGCAGCTGCGCACCTTTTCCACCTGCTCCAGCGTGATGTCCATAGGGACGCACACCTCCCAGCTTTCGCATTTTCTTAAGCTGAGTATAGCCCTTTTCCCCGGCCTTTGGAATTTAGTCTTTCTTAAGATCTCATTAAAAAAAGGGGCCGACCCGCCCGGCAATGCCAGCGGTCTGCGGCCAAAAAAGGAGCGGCCCGCTTCCGCAGCCGCTCCCAGGGTGCCTCCGGCACGACTGACAGCATATCAGGGCGCCGGCTCACAGCTCCACCACCGCCCCGGTGGTCAGCGGGCGGACCCGCCCGCCCCCGGCCTGCTCCAGCAGGGCGAAGGCAGGCGCGCCGGTGCAGTGGCCGGTGTAGAGCGTCCCCACCTCCAGC
This sequence comes from Clostridiales bacterium, assembly GCA_019421525.1. Taxonomy (GTDB): domain Bacteria; phylum Bacillota; class Clostridia; order Oscillospirales; family Oscillospiraceae; genus Enterenecus. The sequence goes on along the minus strand of JAHZFC010000009.1, from coordinate 23,217 downwards.
TCATCCAGCAGCCAGTGGGCCAGGTTTGTGACGATTCCCGGGGCGACCCCCAGGCTGTCGGTGCCCGTGGCCCCCATCAGGTGGAGCCCGCCCACATAGGCGGCGATCCTCTTCCCCGGAAACCGGGTCAGGATGTCTTTGGCGATAGGGCCCGCCCCGGCGTGGCTGCACGAGTTGAACACCGCCAGCCCCTGGTCCGTGTCCACCACCAGGGACTGTTCATGGTCCACCCCGTCGGGGACGAGGTACAGGCCATCCCCCAGGTCCGTGGGGCCGTCCGCCAACAGGAAACGGTCCCGGTATCTCTCCAGCAGTTCCCCTTTCAGCCCGATGTATCTCTCCCCATGGTACTGGGGGGCCAGGACGGCGGGCCGGGCCCGGACCGGGACGTTGGGCGCCAGGGCAAAAAACACGTCCAGCCCGTCGCCGTGGTCGTAGTGGCCGTGGCTGAGCACCGCCGTGTCCACCCGGGACAGGTCCACGCCCAGCTTTTTCGCGTTCCGGGCGAACTTCCCGCTATGGCCCGCGTCCAGCAGCACCTTTCGGCCCCGGTGCTCCAGGCAGACCGACAGGCCGTGCTCCCGCTCCAGGCCGGGCGGGGCGGTGTTTTCCACCAGGATGACCGCTCTCATCCCTCCACGCTCCTTCCCATCGATCAGGTCACACGCTCACGACAGAGTGGTGAACAGGCTGTCCGCCGCCCCCTTCAGGGCGGACACCAGCCGGTCCGCCTCTTCCCTGGTGCTGTCCGGGGAGAAGGAGACGCGCAGCGCCCCGTCCAGCCAGGGCTTGGGCAGGCCCAGGGCGGCGAACACGTGGCTGGGCTTGCCCTTGTGGCAGGCCGAGCCGGAGGAGATGCACACTCCCTGGTCGCCCAGCACCCGGACCACCACCTCGCTCTTATACCCCGGCAGGGTGACGGCGCAGATGTGGGGGGCGTCCCCGGCGGAGATGACCTCCAGCTTGGGGACCTCCGCCCTCATCCGGGACAGGGTGTAGTCCTTGATGGCCGCCGTCCGCTCCAGCCGGGTGGTGTCTGCCATGACGCTCCGGCAGGCGGCGGCAAAGCCGGCGATCTGGGCGGTAGCCTCCGTGCCGGAGCGCAGCCCCTCCTCCTGGCCGCCGCCGGTGAGCAGGGGCCCCAGCCGCACCCCTTTTTTCACATACAGGGCGCCCACCCCCTTGGGCGCGCCCAGCTTATGGCCGCTCACCGTCACCAGGTCCGCCCCCAGGGCGGCCAGGGAGACAGGCAGCTTCAAAAAGCCCTGGACCGCATCGCAGTGGAACAGGATATTTTTGTCAAACCCCTTCACCGCCCGGACGCACTGCGCTACGGGGAGCACCGTCCCCAGCTCGTTGTTCACCAGCATCATGGACACCAGGGCGGTGTCCGGCCGCAGGGCGGCGCGCAGGTCGTCCACAGCGATATGCCCGGTCCTGTCCGGCTTGAGATAGGTCACCTCACAGCCCTGCCGCTCCAGGTCCCTGCAGGTCTCCAGCACCGCGGCGTGCTCGATGGCGGTGGTGACGATGTGCCGCCCCCGCCGCCGTCCCAGCTCCACGCCCTTCCGGATGGCCCAGTTGTCCCCCTCCGTGCCGCAGGAGGTGAAGAACACCTCCCCTGGGGAGCACCCCAGGGCCTGGGCCACCACGGAACGGTCCTCCTTCACCTGTTTGGCCGCTTCCGCACCGTAGGGGTACCGGGAGGAGGGATTGCCGAAGCGGCCCAGGGCCGCCGCCACGGCGGAGATGACCTCCGCTCGGACGGGGGTGGTGGCGGCGTAGTCAAAATAGCAAAGCTGGCTCATACCCGTACCTTGGCCACACACTTTCTTGCCGGGGCGGGGCCGTTGGGGCCGATGGAGGGGGCGTGGCCGTCCCCCGGGAACAGGGCCAGGAACCGCCCGCCCCCCAGGGGCAGCCGGACCCCGGTGCCCTTGTGGAGCCAGATGTCCCCCTCGGGCCGGGCCTCCACCACCTCGCCCAGCTCCTCCACCGGGCAGACCGCCACCTCTTCCTCCCCCTCCAGCAGGTAGAAGATGTCGATGTACTTCTCATGGCGCTCCGGGGTGGGGTTGTCCGCCTTGGTGTCATAGCGCATGACGTTGATGAACACGTTGTCCCCGTCCAACTCATAGCGGCCGTCGGGCACGGCGGACCAGTCGGTATCCGCCAGGGCGTCCAGCGCTGCGGCCACGCCGGGGTGGACACTTTGGTACTGCTTTCTGTGGTCCAAGGTGTCATAGATCATAAAAATGTCCTCCTTTATTGGTCGTCTCCGGGGCATGTCTCCAGGCCGGGCACATCCACAGGCGCCCTTTCCATTCGGTCCCAGTTTACCATATCCCATGCCAGGTTTCAACGTCCCGGCGGGAAATCGTCCCCTCCTTTTTCTCTTTCCTTGACATCCCCCGGATTTTGGCATACAATCCATGATATCGTGATCTGTCTTTGCTCAGAGGAAGTGGTCTGATTGATCGAATTAAAGCATATCTCCAAGGTCTTCCCCACCGCCGACGGGGAGCTGAAGGCCCTCAGCGATATCGACCTGACCATCCAGGACGGGGATGTATTCGGCATCGTGGGCATGTCCGGCGCGGGCAAGTCCACCCTGGTGCGGTGCATCAACCTGCTGGAGCGGCCCACCCAGGGCCAGGTGGTCATCGACGGCAAGGACCTGTGCAACCTGTCGGAGAAGGAGCTCATCTTGCAGCGCCGCTCCATCGCCATGATCTTCCAGCAGTTCAACCTGCTCATGCAGCGCACCTGTTTGAAGAACATCTGCTTCCCCATGGAGATCGCCGGGGTCAAGCCCGCCGAGGCCAAAAAGCGGGCGCTGGAATACCTGGACATCGTGGGCCTGCCCGACAAGGCGGACGCCTACCCCGCCCAGCTGTCCGGCGGGCAGAAGCAGCGCATCGCCATCGCCCGGGCCCTGGCCTCCGACCCCAAGATCCTGCTGTGCGACGAGGCCACCTCCGCCCTGGACCCCAAGACCACCCGGGACATCCTCCGCCTCATCAAGGATATCAACCGGCGGCTGGGCATCACCGTGGTGGTGATCACCCACGAGATGGCGGTGGTGGAGGAGATCTGCTCCCATGTGGCCATCCTGGACCACGGGGTGCTCCAGGAGACGGGGACGGTGGAGGAGGTCTTTTCCAACCCCAAGACCGAGGCGGGCCGCCGCCTGGTCTATCCCGACGGGGTGGTCATCGACCAACTGAGAGCGGCCAACGTCATCCGCATCGCCTTCAACGGCGGCTCGTCCTACGAGCCCCTTATCGCCTCCCTGGCCATCGACTGCGGGGTGAAGGCCAACATCCTGGGGGCGGACACCCGCAACGTCAACGGCCAGGCCTTCGGCACCATGCTGCTGGGCCTGCCCGACGACCCCGAGCAGATCGCCAGGGCTATGAATTACATCAAAAACCAGCCCAATGTGACAGTGGAGGAGGTGCACGACTACCATGGCTAAATTCATGGAGGATATGGCGGAGGTCTTTGCCAATCCAAGGTATTTTGAAGAGTTCCTTCTCGGCATCTGGGAGACCCTCTACTCCACCGTGATCGCCACGGCGGCGGCCTGCATCCTGGGCCTGATCCTGGGCGTGCTGCTGGTGGCGGGGGAGAAAAATGGGGTGCGCCCCCTGCCCTCCCCTGTCATGAAGCTGCTCAATTTTGTCATCAATGTGCTGCGTTCTGTGCCCTTCCTCATCCTGATGCTGTTCGTGCTGCCCTTGAGCTACCTCCTTCTGGGCACGCGGATCGGCACCCCCGCCTCCATCCCGCCCCTAGTGGTGGCGGCTTTCCCCTTCGTGGCCCGTCTGGTGGAGACCTCCCTGCGAGATATGGACCACGGGGTGATCGAGGCGGCCCAGGCCATGGGCTGCACTCCGTTCCAGATCATCTGGAAAGTGATGCTCCCCGAGTGCCTGCCCTCCCTGATCTCCGGGTTCACCACCTCGCTGATCACCATCCTCAGCTACGGGGCCATGGCGGGGGCCATCGGAGGCGGCGGCCTGGGCCGGATCGCCATCAACTACGGCTACAACCGGTACAACTACGCGGTGATGCTCATCGCCACCGTGCTCATCGTCATCCTAGTGATCCTCTTCCAGACCCTGGGCTCTTGGCTGGCCAACCGGCTGGACCACCGGAGTACTAAAATCAAGCGGGGCAAGCTGCGGGTACGGTTCAACGACCCCATTCATCTGGAAGTCGGCCCGGATGAGTAGGACAGCGGCGGGGAAAAGCACAGTCCGGAAAAGGGCGGGTTCCATTAAGCCCGCAAAAGGGGCGGACAAAACTTCCGGTTTTGTCCGCCCCTTTCTCTGTGCAAAATGACGTATTGACACCGGCGCTTTTCTCAGTTAAACTAAATGCAACTCAACTGAATACGCTTTTCAAAGGCAATGAAGAGAAGAGTAGGCGGGAAGATAGGTCACAGAGAGCCCGGGCAGCTGGAAACGGGTACCGAAGGGTCCGCCGAACATGGTCTTGGAGCCGCGCGGGCGACGGGGATGTCCCTTGAGGCCGCGACGGGTGCGCCCGTCACAGCGCAGGAGTATCGGACGCAAGTCCCGCACTCTGTAAGGCCCTGGCCGTGAGGTCTGGGTGAAGCAAGGTGGTACCACGGAGCAAACGCTTTCGTCCTTGACAGATGTCAAGGACGTTTTTGTTTTCTCCGTCCTTGCCCCAGTTCCCGGTGCGATCCACAACGGTGTGGTCCACATAGATGACGTCATTCCATAAGTTTTGTAAAGGAGTTATCGAAATGAAAAAGAGAGTTCTTTCCCTGGCGCTGGCCTGCGCGGCCTGCCTGACCCTGCTGGCCGGATGCGGCAGCGACAACAACACCGGCGACACCGTCACCCTCAAGGTGGGCGCCTCCCCCGCCCCCCACGCTGAGATCCTGGAGCTGATCGTGGACGATCTGGCCGAGCAGGGCATCACCCTGGAGATCGTGGAGTACAACGACTACATCGTCCCCAATGAGGCGGTGGAGTCCGGTGAGAACGATGCCAACTACTTCCAGCACATCACCTACATGAACAACTTTAACGCCGAGCACGGCACCCATCTGGTGAGCGTGGCCGAAGTCCACTACGAGCCCTTCGGCATCTATGCAGGCCGGGTGTCCAGCCTGGACGAGCTGCCCGACGGCGCGGTCATCGGCATCCCCAACGACCCCACCAACGGCGGCCGGGCGCTGCTGCTGCTCCAGGAGCAGGGTCTCATCACCCTGCCTGAGGACGTCGGGCTGGAGCCCACCGTGCTGGACATCGTGGATAACCCCCACAACTACCAGATCGAAGAGCTGGAGGCCGCCCAGCTGCCCCGCTCTCTGGACAGCCTGGACATCGCCGTCATCAACGGCAACTACGCCATCGACGCCGGCCTGGATGTGGCTGATGCCCTGGCCATCGAATCCTCCGAGGGCACTGCCGGCACCGCCTATGTGAACGTGCTGGCCGTCAAGGAGGGCAATGAGGACAACGAGGCCATCCAGGCCCTGGTGGCCGCTCTGTGCAGCGATGAGGTCCGCACCTACATGGAGGAAACCTATCAGGGCGCCGTGGTCCCCGTCTTTTAAGGGGATAACCCAACATTAAAAAGGGAGCAGGGCAACATGCCCTGCTCCCTTTTTGATATCATTTCCGCTCCACAGAGCTGGCTTCCAGCAGGTCCCCGTCCCCGGGGGCATAGGTGATGGCCACCCGGTCCCCCTCGTCCAGGATGACTGTCTCCGGGCTAGCCGCGGCGCTGATGGTGTAAAAGACCGACTGTCCGTCCAGGCGAAGGAAGAACACCGTGTTCCCCTCCATCACCGCCGAGCGGATCTCCGCCAGGGTCCCCTCCGCCGTCTCCATGTCCGGGGAGGTGGTCCCCCCGTCTCCGATGCCGTTGGAGCGCATCATGTCCAGGTAGTTCTGCTTGCACTCCTCCACGGTGTTGCCCGTGGCCACGATGTTGTACTGCTGGACGTTGACCATGGCGTACATCTTCACCAGCTGGGCCGCGTCCTTCATGGCCATGAAATAGGTGGGCTGGCCGCCGATGTTCAGCAGCAGGGGGAAGGTCGCTGTATAGCGCAGGTTTTGCAGCTCGCCCTCGGCGCTGTCCATGGCGGAGTACTCGGTGGCCCCGGCCACGGAGTAAAAATGGGTCTCCTTGGTGCGCTGGTTGGTGAGGATGAAGCCCACGTTGGACTGGTCGCCCCCCACGGAGGTGACGCCGGTGTAGACATACACGTCGTCGTCGATGGCGATGTAGTTGTACCCCTCTGTGGTGACGGTGACGTCCTTCTGCCCAAAGATGGAGTTGAAAAACCCGTTGTGGTACATGCCGTAGCAGTCGTACTGCTCCATGATGAGCCCGGCGTTATAGAGGTTGTCCACCCAGGAGGGCACCTCCTCATAATACTGGCTGTCCCCGGTGACGGCGTTGACCAGCACCCCGCCCCGGATATCCGTGCCGCCGAACAGGCCGATGGTCTTGACGATCCTGGGGCAGACCCAGTAGGGGGTGCCCTCCTCGTCGATCTCCATCACCGGCTCGGCAAACATGAAGGTAGGATAGCGGAAGCGCAGGTGGCGGTACAGGTTCCGGCCAAAGTGCTCGGCGGTGGTGTACTTGATGCCCTCCTCCAGCCGCACCAGCTCCACATTCTGGGTCACCATGTCGATGATGATATAGGCGGGCAGCCCGTCCCCGCGGTTGGTCAGCCATTTGATGAGGTCGGCATACCGCAGCGTGGCGATGCGCACCGGCCGGCCCTGGTAGTTGATCTGGGTGTAGTCCTCGTTGACCTCGAACTGGCTGACCATGTCGCTCAGCTCGCCCAGCTTCCGGTCCCCCAGCCGCTCGGCGCTGTCCTTATCCAGCATGGGGATCTGGTCGAAGGAGATCTCCTCCACCTCGCTGGCGAAATCTCCGGTCTGGATGGGCAGCAGCGCCGCGTAGTCCCCCGCCCGGAACAGCACGGCGGACACCAGCGCGCCCACGATGCACACCACCAGGGCGGCGGCCAGCAGCAGGGCCGGGATCTTACACTGCTTTTTCACAAAGCCGAAGTACCCTTTGGCCCCGTTCCCCTGGAAGCCGGAGGTCACCACGGCGCAGGCCATGTACACCAGGCACAGCAGGAGCAGGAAGCCGTAAAAGCTCTCGTCCTGGGGGTTGATGGCCGGCAGGGCGAAGTAGAAGTACACCGCGCCCACCACCAGGGTGACCAGCAGGTTGAGCAGCGTCCGGGTCAGGGGCGTCCCGATGGCCCTCCTGGGCTTTTTGGCCTTTTGGGGCCGGGCGGCCGACGCCGCGCCCTGGGCCGCCTGCTGGCTGAAGTTGTGGAACAAGTCGTCAAATGTCATGTTTTCCTCTCTTTCCCGGCGGAGGCTGGCTCCGCCTGTTCCACAGGCCCTTTGATCCGGCCGGGCCTGCCGTCTGCCCTGATGATAGCATACCCGGCGGCAAAAAGCACTATCCTTTGGGGAATTTTAATATTCGCCCGTGTTTTTTGATCTACGCTCTCCGCTCCCGCCAGCAAAAGTCCATTGAAAACCCCTGCCCCCCATGGTATGATAAGATAGATATCTTATGACTGGGAGGCCCTGCCTATGCGCATCGCACATCAACTCACCGATTTGATCGGCAACACCCCCCTGCTGGCCCTGGAGCGGTTCGCCCCCGGCGCAAACCTCCTGGCCAAGCTGGAGTGCTTCAACCCCCTGTCCTCCGCCAAGGACCGGGCCGCCCTGGCCATGCTGGACGCGGCGGAGGCCGACGGCCAGCTCCGGCCGGGCACCGTCATCATCGAGCCCACCTCGGGCAACACCGGGGTGGCCTTGGCCTATATCGCCAATATCCGGGGCTACAAGCTCATCCTCACCATGCCGGACACCATGAGCGCCGAGCGCCGGAGCCTTCTGTCCGCCCTTGGGGCGGAGCTGGTGCTCACCCCCGGCAGCCAGGGGATGGAGGGCGCGGTGGCCAGGGCCCGGGAGCTGGCGGACAGCCTGCCCTCCGCCTTCATCCCCAGCCAGTTCGACAACCCCGCCAACGCCCAGGCCCACTACCGCACCACCGGCCCGGAGATCTGGCGGGATACCGAGGGGAAGGTGGACGTGTTCGTGGCCACCGTGGGCTCCGGCGGCACCATCACCGGCACGGGCCGCTATCTGAAGGAGCAGGATCCCAGCATCCAGGTGGTGGCGGTGGAGCCCGCCGAGTCCCCCCTGCTCAGCGGCGGCCAGGCCGGCCCCCACAAGATTCAGGGCATCGGGGCCAACTTCATCCCGGCGGTGCTGGACCGCGCGGTCTACGACCGGGTGCTCACCGTGTCCGGGGACGAGGCCTATCAGGGCGCCCGAGAACTGGTGCGCACCGAGGGGCTGCTGTGCGGCGTGTCCTCCGGGGCGGCGGCCTTTGCCGCCCGGAAGCTGGCGGCCCTGCCCGAGTACCAGGGCAAGACCATCGTCACCCTCCTGCCCGACACCGGGGAGCGGTATCTGTCCACCGACCTGTTCCAGCACTGACCCATCCCTCATCTCAAACGAAAGAAGGGCCTGTATGAAGCGCCTGCCCGCCCTGTTCTTGGCTGCGGCCTTGCTCTTGACCGGATGTTCTCCCGCCGCGGAACGCCCCGGCGGGGCGGCGGAGCCCTCCGCCACCCCCGCCATCGCCCCCGTCCAGACCTCCACGCCCGCACCATTGCCCTCTCCCTCGCCCACCCCCAGCCCCACCCCGGAGCCCGACCCCATCCAGGAGCGGCTGGACTCCCTGACCACCCGGCAGAAGGTGGGCCAGCTGCTGCTGGCGGGCATTGAGGGCACCCAGGCCGGCCAGGACGCGGCCTACGCCGTCCAGACCATCCAGGCGGGCGGGATCATCCTCTTTGGCCGCAATGTGGACACCTGCGCCCAGGCGGCATCGCTGGTCAGCGGCCTGCGGGAGCTGAACGGGGACCATGTCCCCCTGCTCATCGCCTCTGACGAGGAGGGCGGGACCGTCTCCCGGATGCCGGATGAGGTCTGCGACCTGCCCTCCGCCTACACCTTTGGCCAGACGGGCAGCGGGGCGCTGTGCCGTGAGCTGGGCCAGGCCCTGGCCGCCCAGTGCGCCGCCCTGGGCATCAACGTGGACTTCGCCCCGGTGGCCGATGTGTGGACTGACCCGGACAACACGGTCATCGGCCGCCGGGCCCTGGGCACTGACGGGGACACCGTGGCCCAGCTGGTCCCCCAGGTGATGGCGGGGCTGGAGGAGGTTGGCGTGGTGCCGGTGGTCAAGCACTTCCCCGGCCACGGGGACACGGACGCCGACTCCCACTATGACCTGCCAGTGGTGAGCAAGAGCCTGGATGAGCTGACCGAGCTGGAGCTGCGCCCCTTTGCAGAGGCCATCGCCGACGGCGCTCCCGCCGTCATGGTGGGCCACCTGCTGATGCTCTCCCTGGACGACACCCTGCCCGCCTCCCTGTCCCCGGCGGTGGTGACGGGGCTTCTCCGGCAAGAGCTGGGCTTTGACGGAGTGGTGTTCACCGACGATCTGACCATGGGCGCCGTGTCCAACACCTACGGCATGGGAGAGGCCGCTGTGCTGGCCTTTGAGGCCGGGTGTGACGTGCTGCTGGTCTGCCACGGGCAGGACAACCTCCAGGCCGCCTATGAAGCCCTGCTGGAGGCGGTGGAGTCCGGCCGCATCTCCCAGGCGCGGCTGGACGAGAGCGTCTACCGCATCCTGAGGCTGAAAGCGGACTTTGCCATGTCCAATGACCCGGTGCCCGCCCCGGATGTGGACGCGCTCAACGCCCGGCTGGACGGCCTGCTGGCCGCCCTGGAGGGAGCGGGGGGCTGAGCGCCCTTCCCCCGCGCATACATCCACAGACAGAAGGGAGGGACGGCCATGCGGAAGCTGGCCTGGTTTGCCGGCGGCTTTGCCGGGGCGTGCCTGGTGGGCTGTTACGCCCCCGGGCTGCTGCTCCCCGCTCTGGCTGTGCTGGCCTGCCTAACACTTGTCGCCCTTCTCCTGCGGCTGGTGGGCCGGAAACGGCCGGCCCTGCCGGTCTCCCTGCCTGCCATCGTCCGGCGGGTCCTGGCATTGGGGCTGGGCGGCGTGGCGGCCGCCGGATGGTTTCTGGGCTGGTCCGCCCTGTTCCGCGCCCCGGCAGAGGGATTGGCCGGGCAGACCCGCACCCTGTCGGGCACCGTGACCTCCTACCCCACTGAGACCTCCATCGGCGGCTTCTCCCTGACTGTGGAGCTGGAGGGCGGGCTCACCGCCCCGGACCTGCTGGTGTACGGCAATGAGGAATGGGGCGGCCTGGTGCCCGGGGACTCTGTCACCTTCGAGGCCGACTTGGAGAGTTCCGACTTCATGTACGGGGAGCCCACCACCTACTACACCGCCCAGGGCATCTTCCTGACCGCCTCCTGCAACGGCGCGCCCATCCTGGTGGAGCATCCCGCCCGGCTCTCCCCCCGGTGGTGGCCCGCCCACTGTGCCCGTGCCCTGCGGGACAGCCTGCTGGCCGCCTATGACGAGACGGCCGGGCCACTGGCCGCGGCCCTGGTCACCGGGGACGACAGCTTTCTGTCCGACGCGCTGGATACCAGCATGAGCCGCACCGGCACCTCCCACGCCATGGTGGTGTCCGGCTCCCACATCACCTGTCTGGTGTCCATCGCCCTGTCCGTCACCCGGAGGCCCCGGCGGCAGGCTTTCTTCCTCATCCCCTTCCTGCTCTTTTACGCCTTTATGACCGGGGGCAGCCCCTCCGCCCTCCGGGCGGTGCTGATGCAGGGGGTGCTCCTGGCCGCGCCCATCGCCCGGCGGGAGACGGACGGACCCTCCGCCCTGTCCGCCGCCCTGCTGATCCTGCTGACCCTGAACCCCTACGCCGCCGGGAGCGTCAGCCTCCAGCTGTCCTTCACCTCGGTGGCGGGCATCCTGGCCGCCGCCCCCGTCCTGTCGGACAAAATGCTCCGGGCCGTCAAGGCCCTCACCGGCCGGGGCGGGGTCTGGGCCAAGCTCAAACGCCCCCTCCGGGTGGCCGTACTGTCCATCGCCGCCAGCCTGGGGGCCATGGTGTTCACCCAGCCGGTGCTGGTGTTTTACTTCCGGCAGACCTCCCTGGTCTTTCCCCTGGCCAACCTGCTGGTGCTGTGGGCGGTGAGCCTGCTGCTCCCCTGCGCCCTGTTCACGGGGGTGCTGGGGCTGATCGTGCCCGTCCTGGCCCGTGTGGCAGGGCTGGCCACCGGACTGCTGGCCCACTATATCATCGCCGTGGTGTCCGTGCTGGGCCGCTGGCGCTTTGCCGCCGTGGACACCGGGCAGGTGCCCTACCTGCTGTGCCTGGTCGCGGTGTACCTTTTCCTGGCCGCCGCCCTGCTGCTGCGGAAGCAGCGGCTGCGCCTCTGCATCCCTCTGGGGTGCACGGCACTGCTGCTGGGCGGGGCGGTACTGCTGGTCCGGCTGCCGGTGGACCAGTCCGGACTCACCGTCACGGCGCTGGATGTGGGCCAGGGCTCGTCCACGGCCCTGCTGTCCGGCTGGCAGACCTGTCTTGTGGACTGCGGCGGGGACGGGGCGGACAATGCCGGCGATGTGGCCGCCGACTACTTTGCCTCCCTGGGGCTGATCCACCTGGACATCCTGGTCCTTACCCATTTTGACGACGACCACGTCAACGGCGTGCCCCAGCTGCTGGAGCGCATGTCGGTGGACACGGTGGCCGTCCCACGCTCCCAGGCCGCATCCGGACGGCTGGACCTGCTGCTGCCCTATTTCGAGGCGGAGGGGGCTCAGGTGGTCTATGCGGACGAGATCACCCGGCTGTCTCTGGGCCCCTCCACCCTCACCCTCTATCCGCCCCTG
>JAHZFC010000009.1:1155-11328 GCA_019421525.1 Clostridiales bacterium | reverse complement strand
AACGAGGAGGGGCTGTTCGCCCTGTGCTCCAACGGGGACTTCGACGTGCTCATCACCGGGGACGCGGACGCCTTTGTGGAGCGCATGCTCATCAAATACTACGATGTGCCCGATCTGGAGCTGCTGATCGCCGGACACCACGGATCGTCCGCCTCCACGTCGGAGGAACTGCTGGACGCGCTGCGGCCGGAGCTGGCCCTGATCTCCTGCGGCTACAACAGCTACGGCCACCCCTCCCCCGACACGCTGGAGCGGCTGGCCGCGCGGGATATCCTGACCTACCGCACCGACACCATGGGCACCATCAGCATCTATGTAAGGAGTGACGGCTATGCCGCCCAAAGCCAAGGCTGACAACACCGCCCTGCGGGAGCTGAAACGCGACCTGCGGGACGGGCATCTGAAAAACCTCTATGTCTTCCACGGGGAGGAGGCCTACCTCCGGGAGCACTACCTGGATCAGCTGAAGAAGACTCTGCTCCCCGCCGGGCTGGAGGAGTTCAACCTCCACACCGCCCAGGGCAGGGAGTGCTCCCCCGAGTGGCTGGAGCAGGCGGTGGACTGCCTGCCCATGATGAGCGGGCACACGGTGGTCCAGGTCACCGACTACGACCTGTTCTCCGGCGGAGAAGGCCAGCGGAAAAAGCTGCTGGAGGTGCTCTCTGACCTGCCGGACTACTGCTGCCTGGTGTTCGTCTACGACCTGACGGCCTACAAGGCGGACGGCCGTTCCAAGCTGGCCGCCCTGCTCAAGGAAAAGGGGGCGGTGGTGGAGTTCCGCCGCCAGGAGCAGGGGGACCTGACCGACTGGATCGTCCGCCGGTTCAAGGCCACCGGCCACACCATCGACACCGAGGACGCCCGCTACCTCATCTTCCTGTGCGGGGACCTGATGACCAACCTGATCTCTGAGATCGGCAAGATCGCCGCCTACTGTGCCTCCCCCCGGGTGTCCCGGGGGGACATCGACGCGGTGGCCATCCCCCAGGTGGACGCGGTGGTGTTCCAGATGACCGACGCCATCACCCGCAAGGACTTCGACAAGGCCGCCTCGGTGCTGTCCGACCTGCTGCACGAGCAGCAGTCCCCTATCATGATCCTGTCCGTGATGGGCAAGTACTTCCGCCAGCTCTACACCGCCCGCCTGTGCCTGGAGGCCGGGGGCGGCCGGGACGAGTTCATGGCCCTGTGGGCCATGCGGTACAGCTATCAGGCGGATAAGCTGCTGGACGCGGCCCGGAAGTTCTCCCTGCCCTGGTGCCGCCACGCGGTGCGCCGGTGCGCCCAGACGGACCTGGCCATGAAAAGCTATGGCGGGGATGAGGAGGAGCTGCTCATCTCCCTGCTGCTGGAGCTGTCCGCGGGACGGAAGGTGATCCGATGAGAAGGATACGGGAGGCCATCGTGGTGGAGGGCCGCTACGACAAGAACGCCCTGTCCCAGGTGGTGGACGCGGTGATCTTGGAGACGTCCGGCTTCGGCGTGTTCAAGGACCGGGAGAAGCTGGAGCTGCTGCGCCGTCTGGCCCGGCAGCGGGGGCTCATCCTCCTCACCGACTCCGACGGGGCGGGCTTCGTGATCCGCAACTTCTTGAAGGGGGCCATCCCCCCCGGCCAGGTCAAGCACGCCTACATCCCCGACGTCCACGGCAAGGAGCGGCGCAAGCGCGCCCCGGGCAAGGAGGGCAAGCTGGGGGTGGAGGGGATGTCCCCGCAGGTGCTGCTGGAGGCACTGGAGCGGGCCGGGGCCACCTTTCTGGACGAAGCCGGACCCGTGGCCCCCAGGGGAGAGCTCACCGCCGCCCAGCTGTTCGCCCTGGGCCTCACCGGGCGGCCCGACTCCGCCCAGCGGCGGCAGGCCCTGCTGAAGCGTCTGGCCCTGCCCGAGCACATGAACACCAAGGCCCTGCTCACCGTCCTCAACGCCCTGTACGCCCCGGAGGAGGTGGAGGCCATGGTCCGGGACCTGCCTGCGGGGGCGGACGGGCCTGTGGAATGACCCCTCTTCACGCATATCCCGCTCCATCTGGCATAAGCTAGTTCCAGGTGATGCGCGTGAACGAACACACTTGGAAGCCCTATGCCGTCTGGGTCCTCTTCACCGAGGCGGTGGGCGCCCTGGCGGGCTGGCTGACCCGGGATGGGGCCCGGCTCTACGCACAGACCGCGGCCCAGCCGCCCCTGTCCCCGCCCGCCGTCGTCTTTCCCATCGTGTGGGCGGTGCTGTACGCCCTCATGGGCATCGGGGCGGCCCGGGTGTATCTCACCGCCCCCTCCCGCCTGCGCAGCCGGGGGCTGTGGCTGTACTTTCTCCAGCTGGTCTTCAACTTCTTCTGGCCCATTTTATTCTTCAACCTCCAGGCTTACGGCCTGGCCCTGGTCTGGCTGGTGATCCTGTGGGGGCTGATCTGGGGGATGCTGCTGGCCTTCCGCCGGGCGGACCCCCTGGCCGGGTGGCTCCAGGCACCCTATCTGCTGTGGGTGTCCTTTGCCGCCTGCCTGAACTGGGGCGTCTGGCGGCTCAACTGACCGGGGCGCGCCTTCATCCAGCCTCTCTAGGACAAATGCCAAAGAGCGCCCCCTGCCCGTGTTCCGGGCAGGGGGCGCTCTTTCGTGCGGTGGGCGCAGCAGTCCTTTTCCATTGCCATGATGGATCTCTCCCGCTCAAGATACCCGTCCGGGTCATCTGTGCCATATACCCATCCAGGTATTTGTCAAGGGGGTATTTCCACCGAACCCTCGCAGCCATCGCCTGTGGCAAACATGATCCTGTCCCGATGGATACCCTTCTCCATGCGGACCGGACCTTCCCGGCTCCTCAGGCGCCGTCCTCCTGCTCCGGCTCGTGCGGTGCGGCGAACCGGGCGATCATCTGCTCCAGGAAGGGGCGCAGCATCGGATGATCCTCCCCCACGCGGTAGGCCACCCCATAGGAGATGGCAGGGACGCCTGCCACCGGGATGGCACAGATGTCGGGTGAACGGCCATCCGGCAGGTCCGTGGTGACCGCAAAGGCATACCCTGCCTCCACCAGGGCGTACAGCGTCTCCAGTCCGTCGCAAAAGCAGATCCTGTCCTGGTCCCGCCCTGTGATGATCCGCCCCTGGAGCTCCAGGATGGCGGCCGGTCCGCTGTGGGGAGGAGAGGCGGCAAGACACTCCCCCGTTCGCAGCTGCTGGACGGTCAACGTGTCATAGGCGGCAAAGGGGTGGTCCTTCCCGCAGATGCACACCACCTTCTGCCGGAGCAGCTCCCGATAGGTCGTCCGCTTGGGGGCCGTCTCCTGAAAGGTGAATATCACCTGGACATCTCCGTCCTCCAGCATGCTCTCCAGGGAGGGGGAGGAGACCAGGCGCAGGGTGGGACGCAGCAGCGGAAAGTCCGAGTGAAGCTGCCGCAGGGCGGGCTTCACCAGCCCCAGCTCCAAAAAGCTGCGGCAGCCGATGCCGAAGTGGATGACCGAGGTCTGCCGGCTCTCCTTCAGCCGCTCCTTGGACGTATGGGACAGGGCCAAGATCTCCTGGGCATACTGGGAGAACAGGTGGCCCGCCTGGGTCAGCCGCACCCGCTTGCTGGTGCGATGGAACAGCTTTACGCCCAGCTCGTCCTCCAGGCTGTTGATCTGGTGGCTGACGGCTGGCTGCGTCAGGCGCAGCTGTTCAGCCGCTCTCGAAAAATTCAGGAAGTTGGATACTGCCACGAAGCACTCCAGCTGTGTCGTATTCAAACAAGATCCCTCCGTTGGCACAGGCACTGTTTTGTATAATGCGAAAAAACAATAAATTTCTTTTATAGATGATAGCATATTTGAATTTCACATGCAACCGTTTCTGTGGTATAAGATAAAGGTCCAAACTGTTTGTAGCCGAACGATCGAAAGGAGGTGGGCGATATGGGAGCAGACCGGAACACGATGATCCAGGAGAACCGGCAGATCTGCATCCAGTTCCAGCTGCTGGCCGACCACACCATGGCCCAAAAGGGGCTGACCGCAGTCCAGGCCCGTATCCTGCTGTACATCCTGTCCCACTCGGAGGAGGGCACCTCACTCACCCGCATCCAGCAGGAATTCGGCTGTTCCAAGGCCGCCCTGTCCGAGCTGGTCAAGCAGCTCCGGAAAAAGGGGTATGTGCGCTCAGAGCCCTCCCAGCGGGACAACCGCTGCAAGATCCTCTTGGGCACCGACAAGGGGAAACAGGTCCGGGATTTTCTCAACGGTTCCTTCCACAGGGCCACTGAACAGCTCTACAGCGGCTTCTCCCCGGAGGAGCTGGCCATCCTGGACCGTTTGCAGAAGATGCAGCTGAACAATCTCTCCGCGATGAAGCAAAACGGCAGCGACAATGGCAACGACAACAAGGAGGTATCCAAATCGTGAAACGAGTATTGCAGCAGCTTGGGTCCTATAAAAAGGACACCTTCCTGTGCATCGGTCTGACTGCACTGGAGGTCATCATGGAGATCCTGCTGCCCTTCATCACCGCGCGGATCATCGACGAGGGCCTGGAGGCCAGCAGCATGCCCGCGGTGTACCGCTACGGCATCGTCATGGTGGTGATGGCATTTTTGAGCCTGGTCTTCGGCGCTGTCGCCGGCAAATTCGCGTCCAGCGCGTCCACTGGCCTGGCGGCCAATCTGCGGGAGGCCATTTACAACAACATCCAGACCTTTTCCTTCTCCAATATCGACAAATTCAGCGTCCCCGGCCTGGTGACCCGCATGACCACCGACGTGACCAACGTGCAGAACGCCTTCATGATGGTGATCCGCTTCGCGGTGCGCTCGCCTCTGACCTTTCTTTTCAGCTTTGCCATGTGTCTGTATATCAACCGGGAGCTGAGCCTGACCTTCCTGATCGCGGTGGCGTTCCTGGTCATCATCATCGGCGCCATCATGCTGGCCACCATGAAGATCTTCAACGAGGTGTTCCAGCGCTACGACGACCTGAACGCCAGCGTCCAGGAGAACGTGTCCGCCATTCGGGTGGTGAAGGCCTTCGTCCGGGAGGACTATGAGAACAGCAAGTTCTCCAGTGCGTCAAAAAAGCTGTACGACCTGTTCGTCAAGGCCGAGGGCCTGCTGGCCTTCAACAACCCGGCGATGATGATCGCCGTGTACTTCTGCATCATCATGGTGTCCTGGCTGGGCGCCCAGTTCATCGTGGTGGACGGTACGCTGTCCTCCGGCGATCTCACCAGCCTGTTCAGCTACATCATGTCCCTGCTCATGAGCCTGATGATGCTGTCCATGGTGGTGGTGATGATCACCATGTCCCTGGCCAGTGTGCGCCGGATCAGCGAGGTGCTGGGCGAGGTCCCCGACCTCCACGACCCGGCTGACCCGGTGATGGAGGTCCGCGACGGCAGCATCGACTTCGACCATGTGGACTTCTCCTATAAGCACGGCAGCGGCAAGAACGCCCTGAGCGACATCGACCTGCACATCCAGTCCGGGGAGACCATCGGCGTCATCGGCGGCACCGGCTCGGGCAAGAGCAGCCTGGTGAACCTGATCTGCCGGCTGTACGACGTGGACAAGGGCTGTGTTCGGGTGGGCGGCCTGGACGTGCGCCAATACGATATGGAAGCCCTGCGCCAGCAGGTGTCGGTGGTGCTCCAGAAGAACACCCTGTTCTCCGGCACCATCCTGGAGAACCTGCGCTGGGGCGACCCCGACGCCACGGACGAGGCGTGCATCGAAGCCTGCCGGGCGGCCTGTGCCGACGAATTCATCGAGCGCATGCCCGACGGCTACAACACCCGCATCGAGCGGGGGGGCAGCAACGTGTCTGGCGGACAGAAGCAGCGGCTGTGCATCGCCCGGGCCCTGCTGAAAAAGCCCAAGGTGCTGATCCTGGACGACTCCACCTCCGCGGTGGACACCGCCACCGACGCCAAGATCCGCCGCGCCTTTGCCGAGAAGATCCCCGGCACCACCAAGATCATCATCGCCCAGCGGATCTCCAGCGTGCAGGAGGCCGACCGCATCCTGGTGCTGGACAACGGCCGCATCAACGGCTTCGGCACCCATGAAGAGCTGCTCAAGACCAACGCCATCTACCAGGAGATCTACGAGTCCCAGGTCAAGGGCGGCGGCGACTTCGACCAGCCCGCTTGAAAGGAGGAAGCACAGAAATGAATCCCCATGTCCAACCTCAACCAGGCGGCCATGTGATCCAGCGGGTCATCCGCTATATGCTCCACTACTACAAATATCTGTTCGCCCTGGTGATCGTATGCATCATCGTCTCCGCCGTGGCCACCGTGGTGGGGGCCACCTTCCCCCAGACCCTGGTGGACGACTATATCGAGCCCATGCTGGCCAGCGGGTCCCGGGACTTCAGCGGCCTGGCCCAGGACCTGATACAGCTGGCCTGCGTCATGGCGGTGGGCGTGATCGCCGCCTTCGCCTACAACCGCATCATGGTCAACGTCAGCCAGGGCACCATGCGCCACCTTCGGGACGACCTGTTCCAGAAGATGGAGGCTCTGCCCATCAAATACTTTGACACCCATGCCCACGGCGACATCATGTCCGTGTACACCAACGATGTGGACACCCTGCGGCAGCTCATCAGCCAGAGCATCCCCCAGGTCATCAACTCGGGCATCAGCATGGTGGCCACCCTGGTGACCATGATCATCCTGCGCCCCGCGCTGACGGTGATCTCCCTGCTCACCGCCGTGGTCATGCTCCTGGTGACGAAAAACTTCTCCCGCCTGTCCGGAAAGCACTATATCCAGCAGCAGCGGGACCTGGGCGCAGTGGACGGTTTCATCGAGGAGATGCTGGACGGCCAGAAGGTGGTCAAGGTCTTCTGCCACGAGGAGGAGGCCAAGGCCGACTTCCACCAGGTCAATGAGGCCCTGCGCCAGAGCGCCGATATGGCCAACCGATATGCCAACCTGCTCATGCCCATCAACGCCAACATCGGCTGGCTGAGCTACGCCGTGGTGGCCATCGTGGGCGCCATCCTGGCCATCAACGGCATGGCCGGAGTGACCCTGGGCACCGTCATCACCTTCGTGGGCCTGAACAAGAGCTTCACCAACCCCATCTCCCAGGTAAGCATGCAGGTGAACTTCGTGGTCACCGCCGCCGCCGGCGCCCAGCGTGTCTTCGACCTGATGGACCAGACGCCGGAGACGGACAAGGGCTATGTGGAGCTGGTGGACGCCAGGGAGGACGCCCAGGGCCGGATGCACGAGAGCGCGGAGCGCACCAATGTGTGGGCCTGGAAGCAGCCCCGGCAGGACGGCACCTTCACCTACACCAAGCTGGAGGGCAGCGTGGTCTTTGAGGATGTGGACTTCGGCTATGACCCGGACAAGCTGGTCCTCCACGACATCAGCCTGTGGGCCAAGCCGGGCCAGAAGATCGCCTTCGTGGGGGCCACCGGCGCGGGCAAGACCACCATCACCAACCTGATCAACCGCTTCTACGACATCGCCGACGGCAAGATCCGCTACGACGGCATCGACGTCAGCCAGATCCGCAAGCCCGACCTGCGCCGCTCCCTGGGCATCGTCCTCCAGGACACCCACCTGTTCACCGGCACGGTGATGGAGAACATCCGCTACGGCAACCTGGACGCCACCGACGAGGAGTGTATGGCCGCCGCCCAGCTGGCCAACGCCGACGGCTTCATCCGCCGCCTGCCCGACGGGTATGACACCATGCTCACCGGAGACGGGGCCAATCTCAGTCAGGGCCAGCGGCAGCTGCTGGCCATCGCCCGGGCGGCCGTGGCCGACCCGCCGGTGCTGATCCTGGACGAGGCCACCTCCTCCATCGACACCCGCACCGAGAAGCTGGTCCAGGACGGCATGGACGCGCTGATGACCGGCCGGACCACCTTCGTCATCGCCCACCGGCTGTCCACCGTGCGCAACTCCGACTGCATCATGGTCATGGAGCAGGGCCGGATCATCGAGCGGGGCACCCACGACGAGCTGATCGAGAAGAAGGGCAAATACTACCAGCTCTACACCGGCAACTTTGCGGAGGAGTGAGGGCAGATCATTCCCCGCCCTGCAGATCGGGATACACGCCTCAGGCCGGAGACGATATGTCGCGGCCGATAACAGATCTCCTTTTTTCGCGCCGGATGGCGCGGACTCCGCAAGTCCTTTTCGACAAGCTTTGCGCCCGGTCATGGGTATGACCGGGCGCATTTTTTATATGAGAAAGGGCGCAGATCTGACCGTGAGACCGGGCTTTCGTTTCCCAAAGCCCATCGGGAGCTGCCGCCCGGGCTTCCCTGTGCGGCTCTCTGCCCCAGCCGATCCGGATGACCGCGCCGCGCTCCTCCCAGGTCTCCGGGGCTGCGGTCATCTACTCCTCTTCCGCCACGATCAGCCGGATCCGCCCCCCGGCCGGATGGCCGAGGTCGTCATACCAACCGGTGAGGACATATCCGCCCCCAGTCACCTCGTCCAGTTCCACTGCGTAATAGCCGCCGCTGCCTTCGAGCAGCACCTGTACCTGCTCGTCCAGGACATAGGCCACGCCGTCCTCTCCCTGGGCGGTGAGGGCCCCCACCTCCTCCAGCTCTACCGACTCCAGCTGCCGGATGCCCTCCACCCGGCTGCCGCTGTAAGCAATAGCCACGCCCCCCACTGAGACGTTATACACCGCAGAGCCGCTGATGGAGCCGGTCTGGCCATCCAGGATATACTCATAGGTGCCAGAGGAGCTGGGAGCGCCGGACGAACCCATAGAGGTGGAGCCGCTGGCCGAGGTGAGATAGGCATAGGTCAGGGTGTCGCCGGTGGCCTCATACAAGATCAGCTGGTCGATCTCTCCGCTGCTGTTCAGGGTGTACCAGCGCACATGGTCCGCCTGGAGGGCGGCCCCCGCGATCCGGGAGGGATATATTTGGGCATAGTTCCCGTTCTCGTCGGTGTCTAAGATCTCCACATCCCCGGCGAAGGAATATCCGGCAAAGCCCTCCCCATCCTCGCTCACCGTGCCCGACAGGGTCTTTTCCGTCAGGCCCGTGACCACGGCCTGCGCCCCCTCAAAGGAGACGCAGGCCAGCCGGCCGGCAGACAGCCTGCCGGTATCGTGATAGAAGGTGCGCAGCTGGCCGTCGGTACAGGCCAGCTGTGTGACCAGCTGGACGCTGGCGCTGTCGGAGCTGGTGGTGGACGAGCTGCTGGCCGTCCGCTCGCTGGACACCACAACGCCGTAATAGGTGGCGCTGGCCTCCTGCGCGCCGATCACGTCCACCACCTCGCCGTTCATGCCCAGCAGCAGGGTGACCACGTCGCCGGCGGAAAAGCTCCCCTGGCTGGACAGCTTATAGGTGGCGGTGGAGGTACCGATGTCGTAGGATACCCCCGCCACCGTCACCGAGGTGGGCGCCGTCTGGCTGGGGGACACGTCAGTCAGGGTGCCGGTGGCCCGGTCATGGTACACCCAGACCGTGCGGAGGTTCTCATTGTAGTAGTACACGTCGTACTCCTCCACCGCCGACAGGTCGGACAGGGAGCCGTTGTAGCCGTAGCCGTCCCCCACGCTGTCCTTGTAGACGGAGGCCGCCGTCATCATCTTGACGAATTCCGCCCGGGTCACGGCGGAGGACAGATCCAGGTCCCCGTTCTCATTTCCCGTCATGATCCCCAGGGCCTGGATGGTCTCCAGCGCCGTGCTCTCGCTGACCGCCCCCGCCGGCGCCAGCAGGGCCAGCGCCATCGCCGCCGCCAGCAGGGCGGCTGTCACGCGTCGTTTCATGTTGCTTCATCCTTTCTGGAACGTCTGGAGACAGGGGCCGCCCCATGGCCGGGCGCCGGTCTCCCCCATCCCATTTTTCTCATTTTGTATCTTGTGTCAGTCGTAGTGCAGCGCGTCGATGGGGTTGAGCCGCGCCGCCTTTTTTGCCGGCAGGTAGCCGAACAGGATACCGATGCCCACCGAGATGCCGAAGGCCATCCCCACCGCCCCGGCGGTGGGGGCCACCGTCAGGCTCTCCCCCAGCACGGCCCCCGCCACCCGGGAGGCCACGGTGGACAGGGCATAGCCGATGAGGATACCTATCACCCCGCCCAGGGCGCTGGTGCAGGCCGCCTCGATGACGAACTGCTGCATGATATACCGCTCCTTGGCCCCCAGGGATTTTCGGATGCCGATCTCACGGGTGCGCTCGGTGACGGACACCAGCATGATGTTCATG
>JAHZFC010000009.1:0-1145 GCA_019421525.1 Clostridiales bacterium | reverse complement strand
GCGGGCAGATAGCCGAACAGCACTCCGATGAACACCGAGATGCCGAAAGCTGCCGCGATGGAGTTGAAGGACGGGCTGACCGTGATGTCCATGCCATCGGTGAACATGGGCAGCACCTGATTGGCGATGGCCGACACGATGTAGCCGAGGACGATGCCCAGCGTGCCGCCAAGAGCCGAGGTAGTGGCCGCCTCGGTGACGAACTGGGCCAGAATGGTCTTTTCCTTTGCGCCCATGGCCTTGCGGATGCCGATCTCACGGGTGCGCTCGGTGACGGACACCAGCATGATGTTCATGATGCCGATGCCGCCCACCACCAGGGAGATGGCGGCGATCCCCGCCAGCACGCCCACGATGATGTTGATCATGCTGGTCATGGTCTCCACCATCTCGGACATGCTGGTGACGGTATAGAAGTCGTCGCTCTCGAAATAGGCGTAGAGGGAGCTCTCCAGGGCGGCCTGGCTCTCGTCGATGGTGTCCTCGTCCAGCACCGTCACCACATAGCTGGACACCCGGCCGCCGGACAGCCGGGAGGCGGTGGAATAGGGCAGGTACACGCAGTCGTCGCTGCCCCCCTCCTCCATGTCCTCGCCGCGCTGTGCCAGCACCCCCACGATGGTCAGGTTCTGGCCGCCCACCCGGATGGTCTCGCCCACGGCGTCCCCGCCGAAGCAGGCCAGGCTGAGATAGGCCCCCACCACGCACACCTTGCTGCGCTGGGCGATGTCACTGTACTGCAGCCCCCGGCCGGAGGCCACCTCATAGCCCATCATGGAAAAGTATTCCTCGCTGACCCCGGTGACGGAGGAGCTGGTGGTCTCCGTGCCGATCTTCACCGTCCCGCTCATGGAGACCGTGGGCGAGCACGCCTCCAGATAGGCGGCGTTCTCTTCCACCATCTCGTACATGCCGTCCTCCTCCAGGGTGCGGGTGGACCCCCGGGCCTCCACCGACACGGTGAGGGTGTTGGTGCCCATGTCGGAGAAGCTGTCGGTGACATACCCCTCCAGGCCGTTGCCCAGGCCCACGATGACGATGACCGCCGCCACGCCGATGATGATCCCCAGCATGGTCAGCACGGTCCTGGTCTTGCTGGATACGATGTTCTTCAACGCCAAAAGCAGAGACTCCACGATGCTCAT
>JAHZFC010000091.1:1069-8981 GCA_019421525.1 Clostridiales bacterium | reverse complement strand
ATTCTTTGGTGACTTTCTAATCGCTTAGAAAGTCACCCGCCGGAGGCTATGGAATAGCCACAAGGAGCGGCGAGGGCCCAGCCCTTGCCGGTACCTTCAAAAGAAATGGGGTCGGGAAAAACAAAACCTCAAGGACGCAGTCCTTGAAACAGGTCAAGGGCGCCAGCCCTTGGTTTTTGTTTTCTTTTTGTGCGAGGCAAAAAGAAATTTGCCGTCAGGTGAAACCTGACCGTTTCTTTTGACTTGGTGAAAGGAAACGGGGGCGCTGTCCGCCAGCGCCCCCGTTTCCAGCTCAGGCGTAATAGTAGATGGTGCTCATGTCCAGCACATAGGTGCGGTACATCTCCAGCCCGCCCAGCTCGGGGGACATGACCGTCAGGTCGCACAGGTCCTGGATCCACACGCTGGCCGCCTGCTCGCTGAGGATGGTCAGCGCCCGCTTGTACAGCTGCTCCTGCTCGTCCGCGTCCAGGCTGGTCCCCGCCTGCTCCACCGCCTGATCATACTCGGTGTCGTTGAAGTTGAGGAAGTTCCGGCTGTTGTCGGACACATAGCGGATGACCATCTCCCGGGCGGTCATGTCGCTGGCGGCCACGCCGCACACGGTGGACTGGTACTCCCGGCCCTGGTACACCTGGGACACCCAGGTCTCCCACTCCACCTGGACGATGTTGGCGGTGATGCCCACCTCTTTGAGCTGCTCGGCGATGACCTCGCCTGTCTGCACGTGCTGGGCGTAGTTGCCGGGCACGGTGATGTCCATGGTGAAGCCGTCGGGATAGCCCGCCTCGGCCAGAAACTCCTTGGCCTTTTCCACGTCATAGGGGTAGGCGTCGTTGAGCTCCTCCATGTAGTACTTGCCGAAGGCGGGGTACATGCTGCTGCCCACCTGCACCCCGGCACCGTCGCACACAAGGTCGATGATGTCCTGGACATTGATGGCGTAGCACAGGGCCTGGCGCACCCGCACGTCGTCAAAGGGCTCCACGGCGTTGTTCAGGTACAGGGCCTGGACCAGCTTCATGGTGTCCTCCACCACGGTGAAGGCCCCCTCCACCTGGCTGGCCTGGGTGTTGGGCACATGGATGGCCATGTCCAGGGAGCCGCTCTGCAGGCTCATCACCAGGGTATCGCTGTTGGTGATGATGCGGAAGGTCACCTGGTCCAGATAGGCCTCTTCGCCCCAGTAACCGTCATACTTCTCGATGACCATGCTGTCCTGGGGGGTGTAGGACACATACCGGAAGGGGCCGGTGCCGATGGGGTCCTGGGCGATGCCGTCGCCGGAGCCCGCCGGGATGATGGCGGCGGTCATGGAGTAGATGAACTCCAGGCTGGGCTCGGCCAGGGTGAGCACCACATGGCTGTCGTCCGGGGCGGAGATGTCCGTGACATTAGAAAACGCCGAGATCAGAGGCGTACCATTGTTCTCCGATCCGGCGCAGCGTTCCAGGGAATAGACCACATCTTCGACGGTGACCGGATCTCCATTGTGGAACGTGACGCCCTCCCGCAGGGTGAAGGTGTACGTCAGTCCATCCTCTGAGACCTGATAGTCACTGGCGACGGCCTCTCTCACTTCGCCGTCCGAGCTGGCCTTCACCAGCCCCTCGAAGATGTTGAACAGCACCTCGCTGCTCCCCGCGGCCACCGCCTTATGGGGATCGAGGCTGTCCAAATCCTGTGAGATACCTACCGTGACTGAGCCTCCATAGGATGGCTCGCCCGATTGTGCAGATGCCGTGGGGCTTTCGCTGGGCTGCGTATCTCCTGTACATCCGTACAGTGAGACCGACAGCGTGAGCGCCGCGGCAAGCAGCAAAAGGGCCCGTTTCTTGCATTTGGGCATTTTGCTTCTTCCTTTCTTACTGCGTTTCTCTCAACCTATTCAGTTGTAGGTATGCGGAGCAGCGCCCCGCCGCCGGTCCTCCGGTCTCTCACCGCCCGCCCCCGGCGGGTCGGTGTGTCCCTTTGGTGCCGACTGTGATATTGTAGCACACTTTTTCGCAATTGCAAGAGAAACCCTTGCTTTTTCTGAGCCTTCCACGATCTTCTGCCCTGACGGGCACGAAAATGGGCGCGGGACGGGTGGACCCATCCCGCGCCCGGCGGCTCTCTGGATGCGCTCAGACCGTTCCTGCCCCGCCAGGCCCGGCGCAGCACGGCCGCGCCCCCATGGAGCTCAGGCGCCGGCCTTTTCCTCCTTGCGCCTGCGGCCTTCTTCCCACAGCTTGTCGGCGGTGGGCTTCCAGTTTGCGGCATAGGCGTCGCACTTGGCGCACAAGTGCTCGGCACTCTCCGGGGACTCCGGATCGGTGGACC
The DNA here is from genome assembly GCA_019421525.1 of Clostridiales bacterium. Lineage (GTDB taxonomy): Bacteria > Bacillota > Clostridia > Oscillospirales > Oscillospiraceae > Enterenecus. The sequence goes on along the minus strand of JAHZFC010000091.1, from coordinate 6,659 downwards.
GGGCGCCGGTGCGCACCACCATCTCCCGCAGCTTTTCCGGGTTCTCCAGCATGGGGCAGGGGCGCAGCATGTTGTCGTTGAAGGGCTGCCCGTCGTGATAGGCCATGAACATTGGGGAGCGCAGGCAGTCCAGCAGGGACTTCTCCCGGATGTTGGAGTCGGAGTAGTGGATGAACACGCAGGGGTCCACGTCGCCGTTGGCGTTGATGTGGAGGTACCGCCGGCCCCCGGCGATGCACCCGCCCACATACTCCCCGTCGTTCTGGAAGTCCAGCAGGAAGATGGGCTTGGTGTGGCGGTAGTTGTCCCGCACCCGGTGGTACAGCTCCTCCCGCTGCTCCGGGGTGGGCAGCAGCTCAGGGGCGGCGTCGTTGCCCACGGGCATGTAGTGGAAGTACCAGGCGAACTTGGCACCCCATTCCACCAGGCCGTCCACAAAGTCCTCCGAGCTGATAGAGTCCATGTTGGCGCTGGTGTAGCAGCAGGACACGCCGAAGGGCAGCTTTTTGTCCTTCAATATCTTCATGGCGGCGCGCACCTTCTGGAACACGCCGTCTCCCCGGCGGCCGTCGGTGGCCTCCTCAAAGCCCTCTACGGAAATGGCGGGGATGAAGTTCTTCACCCGGAGCATCTCATCGGCAAAGGCCTCGTCGATGAGGGTGGCGTTGGTGAAGCACAAAAACTCACAGTCGTGGTGCTTGTTGCACAGGGCGATCAGGTCGTTCTTGCGCACCATGGGCTCGCCGCCGGTATAGATGTAGATGTACACCCCCAGGTCCTTGCCCTGGGTGATGATGCTATCTATCTCATCAAAGGACAGGTTCAGCTTGTTGCCGTACTCCGCCGCCCAGCAGCCGGTGCAGTGGAGGTTGCAGGCGGAGGTGGGGTCCAGCAGGATGGCCCAGGGGATGTTGCAGCCGTACTTCTCCCGCGCCTCCTGCTGCTTCTTCCATCCGATCAGGTTGCCGTTGAGGATGAAGTTCTCAAAAAACGTCCGGCGCACGCCGTCGTCGATGTCCGTCCACATGCTGCGGATCAGCCGGTACCAGTTGTTGTCAGGATCGTTGATGGCGTTTCGTATGGCCGCCCGCTGCGCCGGAAAGCTGTTGGGGCCGCTGCCCGCGAAGCGGTCCACCCACTCCATCAGCCTGGGGATATTGGTGTCCGGATCCTTGTCCAGATACTCGTAGGCCTTGCGAAAGCCGATCTTCTTTACACTGTCAGTCAAGCTCATATCTCACACTTCCTTTGTCTTTGGCACACCTGGCGGGCCGTGGCCCGTCAACTTTACCTTATTACAGCACAGCAGCCGCATAAACTCCATAGACAAACGAAGTTTTCTGTCCAGATCTGTCGACCGTTCCCGCTCTATTTCCCGCTGCGGTTTTTCTTCTCCAGCCGCTCCAGCATGTTGCCCACGCCTCCGTCCAACACGGTGTGCAGGTCATCCAGATGCTCCAGCGCCCTGCCCGGCATGCCCCGGTCCAGCCAGCCCAGGATCAGGCTCAAAAGTACCGTTATGAGCAGGTCTGCCACGAATCGCCACTGGTCCTGGGTCACAAAGCGGTCCCGCGCCTCACGCTCCACCAGCTCCTCAGCCAGAGGCAGGAACCATTTGCGCAGGTAGTGCTCGATATAGCTGCGCTCAAAGGACCGGTACAGATTGAGCACCACAGCCCGGTTGTCCAGCATCTGCTCCACTACCATATTACGGGCCGCCCCGAATCCCTTTTCCTTGGAAAGCAGCGTCAGCTCCTCCTGGAGCGCCCAGTCCACCACCGCGTAAAGGTCCTGGAAATGGTAGTAGAACGCCTGCCGGGATATCCCGCAGCGCTCTGTCAGGTCCTTTACCGTGATGTCGTCCAGCGTTCTGTCCTTGAGCATGAGCAGTAAGGTGTCCAGGATGTCCTGTTTCGTGGATCTCGGCATATGGTCTCTCCTTATATATCGCTCTGATGCCTGTGTGATGGGTCATTGGATAGTATACAACATTTTCCGACAGATCTCAACACACTTTTCCCCGCATAAAGTTTGCCTGCCGGGCCATACTGGGCTGGGAGGGATATTTGTATGAAGAAAACTGGAAAGCATTGGTATGCTCTGGCCGGGGGCGCGGCGGGGCTGGTCAACGGCTTTTTCGGGGGCGGCGGGGGCATGGTGCTGGTCCCCCTGCTCACCGGGAAATGCGGCCTGGACCAGCGCCGGGCCTTCGCCACCTCCATCGCCGTCATCGCCCCCCTGTGCGCCCTGTCCGCCTCCATCTACTACTTCCGGGGCTCTCTGGACCCCGGGGCGGCGCTGCCCTATCTGGCGGGCGGGCTGGTGGGAGGCTTTGTGGGCGGGAAGGTGTTCAAAAAGCTGTCCATGGTGAGGCTGCGCCGTGCCTTCGCCCTGCTCATCCTGTACGGGGGAGTGAAGGCGCTGCTGTGATGGGATGGCTCACCGCCGCCCTGGCCGGGGCGGTCACCGGGGTGCTGTCCGGCTTCGGCATCGGGGGCGGCTCATTGCTGCTCATTTATATGACCAGCTTTGCCGGAGTGGGGCAGGATCTGGCCCAGGGCATCAACCTGCTCTACTTCCTGCCCACCGCCGCCACCGCCCTCCCCGCCCACGCCAAAAACGGCTACATCGAAAAAGCCGCCCTGCTGCCCGCGATCCTGGCGGGGCTGGCAGGGACGGCTCTGGCGGCCTGGGCGGCCACCGGGATGGATGTGGAGCTGCTGCGCAGGTGCTTCGGCGTCTTTCTCCTCATCATCGGCGTGCGGGAGCTCTTCCGCAAGGGGTGACGGACGACCGCTCACTTATTCTTCGCACTGTTTTTTCCTTTGTTCCGGCGGACCAGCAGGGCGGTGACCGCCGCGGCCAGCACCACCAGCGCCGCCGGGATGAGCCACACTGTCCAGGTCCGGGCCGCCGGAACGGAGGCGGCCGGGGCGGTCAGCTCCTCCCCGGTCCCCCGGACCTGGGCCACGGTCTGGGCCTGCTCGATCCCAAGGTCAGCGTTCATGGGGGCGTCCAGACACACCCAGACGTTTCGCAGCCCATAGTAGTAGCCCAGCTTGGACCAGCGCAGGCCGTTTTCGTCGGTGTACAGGTACTCCAGGTACTGGGACAGGATCTTTTCCTCCACGTCCGCCTGGTCCAGCTGGAAGCTGTCCTCCATGGCCAGCGGCCCGCCGGGGTAATCGTATACCAGGAACTCCGTCAGGCTGTCCCCGGATCCGTCGTATCCTCCCAGCTCGTCCCCGTGGTCCTCCTCAAACGAGATGTGGTCGTACACCAGGGCCAGCTGGGACACCGGGGCCCAGCCGTCCTGCCAGGTCCAGTCCCCATCGTCGGACAGCACGCCGTACTCGGCCACCGCCCACTGCTGCCCCTCGCCGTCGGTCCAGAGGTAGCCCACATAGACGGTCTCCCCGTTGGGGACGTTGTACACCTCGGCCACCGACTGGGGGCTTTCCATCAATGTGAGGTAGCCCTCCGGGCCGTTGGCCAGATAGGTGCGGTCCTCATACTGGCACTCCTCCCGGTGGGCGTCGTAAAAGTCGTTGCCATAGGGCTCCCACATCACGTCGGCAAAGGCGGGGGTGGCCAGGGCAAAGGCGGCCATCACCGCCAGCGTCAGGGCGGTCAGCTTTTGCTTCATAGCGGACACTTCCTTTCCTGTTCTGCCCATAGAGACGGAAAACGGGGCGAAAGGTTTCGCCTGATGGCGACCTACTTTTCGCTCGTGCGAAAAGTAGGCAAAAGCCAAGGGCTGTCGCCCTTGGAGAACAAGATACCAAAAACCATTTCTTTTGTATGCGCCAAAAGAAACGGTTTTTGAAATCCAAAGAAAAGCGCTAACTGGCCCTTCGGTGCGTCCTCCTATCGACCGGCGCGCAAAGTCAGGACACTCCCTGCTTCTCTTTCCGCTGCTGCTCCATTGTACCAGGCTTAGATGCGAAGGCTCTATCGGTAGAGCGCCTAGTTCTGGTGCCTGCTGGGAGCAGGCCGTGTCCCGAGGGCCAGACAGTTTTCTTCAACTGCCAATGGAGCGGTGAGCGGAAACTGGGAGTAGAGAGTATCGGCTTACCTCAACGCCGGAAAGAGAGCCCTACATTACCCTATCCTGCTCTCCCGTAAAAACGGGGGTCCGGGGGGTGCAGGCGCTTTGAACGAAAGCGCGCCCTTGGCGCTTGAAGTTCTTCCGCGCATGACCCCCGGCGTGCTTTTGCCTTCTTTTCGCACGAGCGAAAAGAAGGTCGCCGTCAGGCGAAACCTGACGTGTTGCAAGGGCTTCACCCCTTGCCCCCCTCCCGCCTGCGGCGGGCCAGGTAACCCTCCAAGATCAACGTCGCCGCCACCGCGTCCACGGTCTTTTTATGGCTCTTCATCTTTTTCCCACTGGCGTGGAGGATCTGGTGGGCCTCGATGGTGGTGCGCCGCTCATCCCACAAATGCACCGGCATGCCGGAGCGCTCCTCCAGCCGGGCGGCAAAGGCCCGGTACAGCTCTGCCCTGGGGCCCTCGGTGCCGTCCATGTTCCGGGGAAAGCCCATCACCAGCTCGTCCACACGGTGGATCTGGATCAGCTGCACCAGCTCGTCCAGCACCCGCTGGGCGTCCCTGCTGTGGATCACCGTGGCAGACCCGGCCAGCATGCCGGTCGCGTCTGAGATGGCGACGCCGGTCCGGGCGTCGCCGTAGTCGATGGCCATCACTCTCATGGTCTGACCCTGTCCTTTCTGTTTCGTTCCTCTTTCTTCGCCGCGGCCTGGTTTCTCGCCCTCGCTCCGGTCCATCCGGCCTGTTCGCTGCGGCTCCGCGCTTCTCACTGTCACGCTGCGCCTGCTCACGACGCCCGGTTTTCGTCCTCGCAAAGTTCGCTTGGCTCCGTTTCCGCCTAACGGCGAAAACTGCGCTCGCTGCCTTGCTCGTCCTCTCCCCGTGAAACCCGCTTTGCTGGGCTTTCACGGGGTAGGCACAGTGGCCTCCTCGCTCCGGTCCATCCGGGCTGTTCGCTGCGGCTCCGCGCTTCTTTGCTATTATAAAGGATAAAATAGTGCTTGACAAGCTCTTGACCTTGTGTTAAACTGTCAGTACCTGTGAACAGGGCTTTCTTTTTGTGCGCATTTTTACGGGGTGCCCACAAAAACCCTCTCCCCCGCCAGAGGGGTCGCAGGGAGGCAAGACAATGCCGATCCTCCGTAGTCCTTGTGTGGGGCATCCATGCCCTTTGCATCGTCGGGATCGGCCAAGCCGTCCCGGCGTTTTTGTTTGGGCGGCGAATTTTTGAAGGAGGTGCCGATATGGCGAAAGCCGGTAACCGTGTGAAGATCACGCTGCGGTGCTCTGAGTGCAAGCAGCGCAACTACAACACCACCAAGAACAAGCGCAATACCACCGAGCGTCTGGAGCTCAACAAGTACTGCCCCTTCTGCCGGAAGCACACCGTGCACAACGAGACCAAGTGATGGGCGGCGACAGCTCAATGAAAGAAGGGTGTGACAACATGTCTGAACAGGAAAACCGGGCCGCGGCTCAGGCCCAGGACGCCAAGGCTGATAAGAAGGTCGAGACAAAGACCGAGAAGAAGGCCAAGGCTCCC
>JAHZFC010000091.1:787-1059 GCA_019421525.1 Clostridiales bacterium | reverse complement strand
AAAAGCCCAACCGGGTCATCCGTTGGCTGAAAGACCTCCGGGGCGAGCTGAAGAAGGTCACCTGGCCCTCCGCCAAGGACACCGCCAAGAACGTGGGCATCGTCATCGTCTGCGTGCTGCTGGTGGGCGTGCTCATCTGGGTGTTCGACTGGGTCGTCAAGATGGTGGTCGAAGCCCTGCTCAACCTCTTCTGAGGGATCGCACATGGCTGACGAACTGAAGTGGTATGTTGCCCACACTTACTCGGGCTATGAGAACACCGTGGCTGCCAG
>JAHZFC010000091.1:0-745 GCA_019421525.1 Clostridiales bacterium | reverse complement strand
CCGACGAGACCTGGCACCTGGTGCGCAATATCCGCGGCGTCACCGGCTTCGTGGGCTCCGCCAACAAGGCCATCCCCCTCACTGACGATGAGATCGCCGCCCTGGGCGTGGAAAAGCGCGAGGTGGTGGTGTCCTACGACGTGGGGGACAACGTCAAGATCACCGACGGCGCCCTGGAGTCCTTTATCGGCACCGTGGAGGAGCTGGATCTGGACCGGGGCAAGGTCCGGGTGGTCGTATCCATGTTCGGCCGGGAGACCCCCGTCGAGCTGGAGCTGGATCAGGTGGAGCCTGTCTCTTAACAACTGGATCTTCGTTATGCTCTCTTCCACCCCGCAGGGCGGAGAGGGCATCCGGGGGAACTGGCCCCCGGATGGCGCGTCTTGGGCGGAGCCCGTCGTTCCCGCAGAAACGATACGCGCCTGAGTGGGAGGAGCGCTGCCCGCTCCGTCACCACCACATCTTATGTAGGAGGTGCTGTTTCAAATGGCACAGAAAGTAACTGGATACGTAAAGCTGCAGATCCCCGCCGGCCAGGCAACTCCCGCCCCCCCTGTGGGCCCCGCCCTCGGCCAGCACGGCGTCAACATCGCCGCTTTTACCAAGGAATTCAACGAGCGCACCAAGAAGGACATGGGCCTGATCATCCCCGTGGTCATCACCGTGTACGCGGACCGCTCCTTTACCTTTATCACCAAGACCCCTCCCGCCGCTGTTCTGATCAAGAAGGCCTGCAACATCGAGT
>JAHZFC010000090.1:8931-9226 GCA_019421525.1 Clostridiales bacterium | reverse complement strand
ACAGACGACGGCATCCGCACCCGTGCCTTTGACGAGTCCAAGATGACCGACCCCTCCCTCATCATCTACCACCCGGTGCGCCAGGTGGGCCGGGGCGTGGTGGTCACCAACGGCGACCAGACGGACACCATCCGGGACTATCTGATGGAGGGCCGCACCTTTGCCGAGGCCCTGCGCACCCGCTGCTTTGAGCCAGACCCCCCCACATTTCCACCCCGCATCTACAGGCTGCGCCCCCCCCACCGCCGCCCCGCCCCGCCCACCCCGCAGCCCGTCCACGCCCCCCCATACCGCA
>JAHZFC010000090.1:2597-8921 GCA_019421525.1 Clostridiales bacterium | reverse complement strand
CTGCTCTCCCCCGACGGCAGCTTCAAACTGTCCATTTTGAAGTCCGCCGACGGCAATCCAAACTGCAACCTGCGCTATTTTTATGAGTACGACGCGCCCCTGGCCGGGGAGGGCCGGTTCATCCACACCTATCAGGAAAACGCCGACCCCCTGCCCTCCTTCGAGGGGGAGCCCCGCCGGGTTGCCATCACCGCTCCCAGCGCCCAGGCCCTGGCCGACGAGCTGTGGGCCAGCCTGAACGAGGACAACAAAGTCTCCCTGTACGTCTGCTACCGGGACCTGTCCTCCGGCGAGATGGACACCGTCATCGTCAACAAGCACCAGTGAGCGGCTGTTCCGCCCCATTGAGATAAGGAGTGTTTTTGTCATGAAAGAACTGGAATTGAAATACGGCTGCAACCCCAACCAAAAGCCCGCCCGCATCTTCATGGATGAGGGGGACCTGCCCCTCACTGTGCTCAACGGCAAGCCGGGCTATATCAACTTTATGGACGCCCTCAACTCCTGGCAGCTGGTCAAGGCGCTGAAAAAGGCCACCGGCATTCCCGCCGCCGCCTCCTTCAAGCACGTCTCCCCCGCCGGCGCCGCCCTAGGCACCGAGCTGACCGATGTGGAGAAAAAGATCTACTTCGCTGACGGCTATGACACCTCCCCCATTGCCCGGGCCTACATCAAGGCCCGGGGGGCGGACCGGCTGTGCTCCTACGGCGACTGGGCCGCCCTGAGCGAGGTGTGCGACGAGCCTACCGCCCGCTTCCTGGCCATGGAGGTGTCCGACGGCATCATCGCCCCCGGCTACACCGACGAGGCCCTGGCCATCCTTAAGACCAAGAAAAAGGGCAACTACAATGTGGTCCAGATCGACCCCAGCTACGAGCCCGCCCCCATTGAGCTGCGCCACATTTTCGGCATCACCTTCCAGCAGGGCTACAACAGCTTTGAGATCAACGAGGAACTGCTTGGCAACATCGTGACCCGGAATAAGGACCTGCCCCAGCAGGCCAAGCACGACCTGCTCCTGGCCCTCATCACTCTGAAGTACACCCAGTCCAACTCTGTGTGCTATGTGAAGAACGGCCAAACCATCGGCGTGGGCGCCGGCCAGCAGAGCCGTATCCACTGTACCCGGCTGGCGGGCAATAAGGCGGACAACTGGATGCTCCGGCAGCATCCCAAGGTGCTGGGCCTCCAGTTCGTGGACAAGATCCGCCGGCCTGACCGGGACAACGCCATCGACATCTATATCTCCGACGAGTACGAGGACGTGCTGGCCGACGGCGTGTGGCAGCAGACCTTTAAGGTACGCCCTGAGGTGTTGACCGCTGAGGAAAAGAAGGCCTGGATCGCCACCATGAAGGACGTGGCCCTGGGCTCCGATGCCTTCTTCCCCTTTGGTGACAACGTGGAGCGGGCCCGCAAGTCCGGCGTGCAGTACATCGCCCAGCCCGGCGGCTCCATCCGGGACGACAACGTCATCGAGACCTGCGACAAGTACGGGATGGTGATGGCTTTCACCGGGATGCGGCTGTTCCATCACTGATAGGCCGGGCATTTTCTGCGGAAAATGCGGGCGCTTCGCGCGCCGGCCTCGCGGGTGGGAACCAGTTCTCCCCGCGTGCCCCCCTCCGCTCTCCGAGGGGGAATAAGAAATAATTTCATTTTCCGCCTGGCGGCGGAATGTTCTGAAACGAGGTTTGCTTATGAAAGTTTTAGTTGTGGGCGGCGGCGGACGGGAACACGCCATTTGCTGGAAGCTGGCCCAGTCGCCCAAAGTCACCCAGCTTTTCTGCGCCCCCGGCAATGCTGGCATCGCCCAGGTGGCCCAGTGCGTGGACGTGAAGGCCACTGATGTGGATGGCATGGTGAAGTGGGCCAAGGACAACGCCATGGACTTCGTCATGGTGGCCCCGGACGACCCCCTGGCCCTGGGCATGGTAGACGCCATGGAGGCTGCCGGCATCCCCTCCTTCGGCCCCCGGGCCAACGCCGCCGTCATCGAGGCCAGCAAGGCCTTTTCCAAGGAACTGATGAAAAAATACCGTATCCCAACTGCCAAGTATCAGACCTTTACAGAGCTTGGCAACGCTCTGTCCTACATTGAGGAGCAGGGCGCTCCCATTGTGGTGAAGGCAGACGGCTTGGCCCTGGGCAAAGGCGTGGTGGTGGCCGCCACCGTGGACGAGGCCAAGCAGGCTGCCCGGGAGATGATGGAGGACCATAAGTTCGGTGACTCCGGCTCCACCGTGGTCATCGAGGAGTGCATGACCGGGCCCGAGGTGACGGTGCTGGCCTTCACCGACGGCAGGACCGTGGTGCCCATGCCCGCCAGCCAGGACCACAAGCGGGCCTATGACGGCAACCAGGGCCCCAACACCGGCGGCATGGGGGCCATCTCCCCCCCGCCCCAGTACACCCCGGAGATCGCCCGGCGGTGTATGGCGGAGATCTTCCAGCCCACCATCGACGCCCTCCGGGCCGAAGGCCGCCCCTTCCAGGGAGTGCTCTACTTCGGCCTGATGCTCACCCCTGACGGTCCCAAGGTGGTGGAGTACAACGCCCGCTTTGGCGATCCGGAGTGCCAGGTGGTGCTCTCCCTGCTGGACAGCGACCTGATGGACATCCTCCAGGCCTGCGTGGACGGCACCCTGGACCAGCTGGACATCCAGTGGAAAGCCGAGGCAGGTTGCATTGTGGTGCTGGCCTCCGGCGGCTATCCCCTGGACTACCAAAAGGGCTACCCCATCTCCGGCCTGGAGGAAGCAGCAAAGACCGCCACGGTGTTCCACGCGGGGACCAAGCTGGACCCCAACGGAGAATACCTGACCAACGGAGGCCGGGTGCTTGGGGTCACCGCCACCGCCCCCACCCTGGACGAGGCCATTTCCGCCGCATACGGCGCGGCCAAGCACATCTCCTTCCAGGATATGCACTTCCGTACCGACATCGGACACGCATTCTGAATCATCGAAAAAGGCAGAGCCTTTCCCTGTGAGAATGCGGCCCACTTCTTCGCGCCTGGGACGCGAACTCTGTAAGACCTTTTATATGTCTTAATTGACAGGTTATTTTACTTTACAGGGAAAAAGAACCGGAATGCTTCTGGTTCTTTTTCCCTGCTTACTATGTTAGGAGGTTTTCCCATGGTGACACTGGCACAACGCATCACCGAACTGCGTACAGAACGGGGCATGAGCCGCCCGGAGCTGTCCGCCGCCCTGGGCCTGCCCAAAAACGCCATCGAAAAGTTTGAGACGGGACGGCAGACCCCCACCCAGGAACAGCAGGCCAAAATGGCCGCCTACTTTGAAGTCTCCCCCTTCTATCTCCGGGGGGAGAGCAACGACCGCACCCGTCAGGAGACCTGGATGGACGGCGGCTTCGTGGACGATGAGCCAGCCCCCGCCCCGGTCCGCCGTGCCGCGCCCCGTCCCGCTCCCGTCTCCCACGGGAAAGATGAGGGCGGCTCTCTGCTCGACCCGCTGATGAAAAACAAAGCCTTCCAGGATATGGTGCGCTCCACAGTCTTGGAGGTGCTCCGCTCGCCGGAGGGCCAGGAGCTGCTGGCCCAGGCGGTCCGCCGCCAGCTACGGAGCATGAGCTGAACCACAGCCACATAAGATAAGGGATCTTGCCGTTTCCCCGGCAAGATCCCCGCTTTTTTCATATTGCAACCATCAGTTGTCAGATCGCAGACAGTCGTTGGTTGCCAAGTCCGCTTTTTTTTTGCTATCCTGACCATGGTCCGATCCCCGGGCCAGAACCAACGCAGGAGGTCAATGTCATGGAATTTCATCAGCGGCTCTACGAGCTCCGGCGGGAAGCCGGACTGTCTCAGGAGGAGCTGGCCAACCTGGTGGGCGTCACCCGCCAGGCGGTACAGAAGTGGGAGTCCGGCGCGTCCAAGCCGGACCTGGACAACATCGTCGCTTTGGCTGACTACTTTCAGGTGAGCCTGGATCACCTGATCGTGGGGCAGGATGCGCAGCCCGCGCCTCCTTCCCCGGCCACTACTGTCATCAACAACTATTATGGCCGCTATCATTTTGAATATAAGAGCAAGAGGACCCTATTGGGTCTGCCCTTGGTCCATATCAACTATGGCTTCGGCCTGCGCTGGGCCCGGGGCATCATCGCCATCGGCAACATTTCCACAGGTTTCATCTCCCTGGGCGGTCTGTCTGCCGGCCTGCTCTCCCTGGGCGGGGTGTCCCTGGGGTTGCTGCTGGCCCTTGGAGGCTTGGCCATCGGCGGTGTGGCGGTGGGCGGTCTGGCCGTTGGCCTGCTGGCCTGGGGTGGAGTTGCCCTGGGGTGGCTTGGCGTGGGCGGAGTGGCCAAGGGAACCTTTGCCATAGGGGGTGTGGCCGCAGGCTCCAAAGTGGCCATCGGCGGTTTGGCCTCGGCACCGGTGGCTATCGGCGCCGCTGCGGAAGGAGCTCAGACCTTCCTGGTCCCGGACGGCGGTCTGTCCGGCAGTCAGCTGGAGGCTGCACTGGCCGCTGTCCGGGCTGCCTGCGAAGGCGCGCCCGCCTGGCTGTATCGACTTCTTGACTTTTTTGTGACAAACTTATAATGACAGGATATCCAGCGTCCTCGTGACACAAAGGGCCCCGAATGGACACGTTCGAGGCCCTTTGTCCTGTTTCTTTGCTGACAGCTCCTTAGGCCGCTTTGCCTTCATCGTTTATAGTATGACGGATCAAAATCATGGCTGCTGCCTTTCTTCGTCTGTTTTATTTGCTTGTCTGCCCTCATGCCTCTATAGACAGCAGAAAAGAAACCCGCAAGTCCTCTTTGATAAGGACTTGCGGGTAAAAAGCTTTATTCCCACTCGATCGTGGCGGGCGGCTTGCTGGTGATGTCGTAGCAGATCCGGTTCACGCCGGACACCTCATTGACGATGCGGGTGGAGATCTTATCCAGCAGCGGATAAGGGATCCGGGCCCAGTCGGCGGTCATGAAGTCACTGGTGGTCACCGCTCGGAGGGCCAGCGTGTAGTCGTAAGTCCGCCCGTCGCCCATGACGCCTACACTGCGCGTGTTAGTGAGCACGGCAAAATACTGGTTGAGGTTCTTATCCTCGCCTGCCAGGGCGATCTCCTCCCGGAAGATGGCGTCGGCATCCCGGAGGGTGTCCAGATTTTCCTTGGTCAGATCACCGATCACCCGGATGGCCAGACCAGGCCCCGGGAAGGGCTGACGCATGACCAGGTATTCCGGCAGGCCCAGCTCCCGTCCCAGCTGGCGCACCTCATCCTTGAACAGCAGGCGCAGGGGCTCGATGATCTCCTTGAAATCCACATAATCCGGCAGCCCGCCCACGTTATGATGGCTCTTGATGACGGCGGCATCCCCCGCCCCGGATTCGATCACATCAGGATAGATGGTGCCTTGGGCCAAAAAGTCCACAGCGCCGATCTTCTTGGCCTCTTCCTCAAAGACCCGGATGAACTCCTCACCGATGATCTTCCGTTTCCGCTCCGGCTCGGTCACCCCTGCCAGCTTATCCAGGAAGCGCTGCTCCGCGTCCACCCGCACAAAATTCATGGCCCATTTGGAGAAGGCGGCTTCCACCTCATCCCCCTCGTTTTTCCGCATGAGGCCGTGATCCACGAACACACAGGTGAGCTGTTCTCCCACTGCCTCAGCCAGCAGGGCGGCGCATACCGAACTGTCCACGCCGCCGGACAGGGCAAGCAGCACCTTTCCGCTCCCGACCTTTTCCCGGATGGCGGCAACAGCGGACCGCTTGTAGTCCCCCATGGTCCAGTCTCCCGTGGCATGGCACACCTCATAGAGGAAGTTGCGGATCATGTCCACGCCGTGCTCGGTGTGGTTGACCTCCGGGTGATACTGCACCCCATAAAATCCCCGGGCCTCGTCAGCGATGGCCACGTTAGGACAGGCGTCGGAATGGGCCGTGAGGGCAAACCCCTCGGGCACCTTGGCCATATAGTCCCCGTGGCTCATCCAGGAGATGCCCTGCGCGGGCAGGCCCTTGAACAGCTTGCAGGCGGTGTCATAATAGGTAACGGTCTTGCCATACTCCCGGGCGGTGTCATCCTGGGCGGCAGTCACTTCGCCCCCCAGGGTATGGGCCATAAGCTGGCAGCCATAGCAGATGCCCAGGATAGGCACCCCCCAGGTGAATATCTCACCGTCTACATGGGGGGAATCCTCCAGATATACGGAGTTAGGCCCTCCGGTGAAGATGATGCCGATGGGGTCCATGGCCTTCAGCTCGGCCAGTGGGGTGGTGTAGGGCTTGACCTCACAGTACACCCCGCATTCACGGACCCGGCGTGCGATGAGTTGGTTGTATTGCCC
>JAHZFC010000090.1:0-2569 GCA_019421525.1 Clostridiales bacterium | reverse complement strand
GACGATCACCATTTGATGAGACAAGGTCTCATTCCTCCTTTTTCTCATTCGTTATCTCTTATGCCGTTTCCAACTGTTATCCCGAATAGCTTCGCACGGTAGGCGGTCACGCCCGGGGCTTCGTCCTCCGGCATAAATTTTCCCTCTATGTCAAAGGAATATCCCAGACCGATGTACTCGCCGGAGCCGCCGTCATCCGCGCCGTTTGCTAACATACAGAACATCGGCCTATCAAAGTGGGTCACCCGCCAGAAGTCGATGGCACCGGCGGCCAGCCATAAAAGCGCGATCACACCTATGACGGCCACCCATCGTTTCTTCTTCATTGCTTTCTCCCCCAGTGCGGCTTGATCATGAGACCTCAGCCCCGCCCCATTCGACCACTGTAAAGCCCTTCCGCTCCACAGCGGTCAGCTCCTGGGGGGTGATCTTCTCCGGCTGGTCCAGCCCCTTCCACGCCATGAACACCCGGATGACCGTGTCCGGCGCCGGGTCGATCGTCAGCTCCGCGCTGTCCGTATAGGCCGCCCCCTGGAAGGAGATCAGATTATAGGCATTGCCCTCCATCCGGGGCAGCCAGTAGATGATGAACTCGTTGGCCTCTTTGTCCGTCAGCCCCAGCTGGGCCAGGGCCCGCTCCAGAAAGACGGCGGTGTCCTCCCCCGCCACGCAGTATCCGGTGGAGAAGTCGTAGTCGGCGTTGCTCTCCCCCTCCCAGAACAGGCAATAGTACTCCCGCCCATTTTCATCGGTAAGGGTGCCGTCCGGCCGGGCGGTCACCGTCCAGCCGTCCCCATAGGCCGGGTAGGTGGAGGTCAGCGTCCCGTCAAAGTCCAGCTTCACAGTAATCTCCGTCTCCTCCTCCGGGTACAGGTAGATAACGGGCTTTTCAGTCGTTGAGCAACCAGTCAAGCCAAGCAGCAGGCACAGCACAGCGATTGCAAGCACATATTTTTTCACGGGGCATTCCTCCTTTTCATCTCTGCCAATACAGACGGAAACAGGCACGGAATGGTTTTGCGGGACGTTAAATTTTGGTGATGTCGATGGGGCGCAGGTCGGCGCTCCTCCCCTGCTCCCGGACGGTGAGCATGGCCCGGGCGGTGTCGATGGCGGTGACGCAGCCCACGGAGTGCTCCACCGTGGCCCGGCGGATCTTGAAGCCGTCGGTGTCGTGCTTGCGGCCCTTGGTGGGCGTGTTGATCACCAGGTCGATGGTGCCCGAGGCGATCATGTCCCCGATGTTGGGATGGGCCTCGGAGATCCGGGCCACCTGGGTGCACTCCACACCGGCGTCCCGCAGTGCCTTGCAGGTGCCGGAGGTGGCCAGGATCTCGATCCCCATGTCGGCAAAGCCCCGGGCGATGCCGATGAGCTCGCCCTTATCCTCGTCCTTGACGGTGACGATGATGCGGCCGCCCTTCTTGGGCACCTTCATATTGGCCCCCTTGAATGCCTTCAGCAGAGCCTGGGGGAAGGACTCGGCAATGCCCAGCACCTCGCCGGTGGACTTCATCTCGGGGCCCAGGCCGGTGTCTACATCGGTGAGCTTTTCAAAGGAAAACACGGGCATCTTGACGGCGTAGTAGTCGGCCTCCTTGTAGATGCCGGTGCCGTAGCCCAGGTCCCGGAGCTTCTGCCCCATCATTACCTTGGTGGCCAGGTCGATGATGGGCACGCCGGTGACCTTGGAGATATAGGGGATGGTGCGGGAGGAGCGGGGGTTGACCTCGATGACATACACCTCATCGTTGTAGATGATGAACTGGATGTTGATCAGGCCGATGACCCCCAGGGCCTTGGCCAGGTCATAGGTGTAGCGCTCGATGGTCTGCTTGTGCTTGTCCTCCACATGGATGGCAGGATAGACGGAGATGGAGTCTCCGGAGTGGACGCCGGCCCGCTCCACGTGCTCCATGACGCCGGGGATGAGGATGTCCTCCCCGTCGAACACACCGTCCACCTCCACCTCCCGCCCCATGAGGTACTTGTCGATGAGGATGGGGTGCTCCTGGACGGTCTGGTTGATGATCTTCATGAAGTCCTGGATGTTCCGGTCGTTGTAGGCGATCTCCATGCCCTGGCCGCCCAGCACGTAGGAGGGGCGCACCAGCACCGGGTATCCGATCTCGTTGGCGGCGGCGATGGCCTCATCGGTGGTGAACACGGTCTTGCCCTTTGCCCGGGGGATGCGGCACTGGTTCAGGATCTCGTCGAACCGCTCCCGGTCCTCGGCCGCGTCCACCCCGTCGGAAGAGGTGCCCAGGATGGGCACGCCCATGTCGGTGAGGGCCTTGGCCAGCTTGATGGCGGTCTGTCCGCCGAACTGGACCACCGCGCCCCAGGGCTTTTCCTGCTCCACGATGTTCTCCACATCCTCGGCAGTGAGGGGCTCGAAGTACAGCTTGTCCGCCACGTCGAAGTCGGTGGACACCGTCTCCGGGTTGTTGTTGACGATGATGGTCTCGCACCCCAGCTTTTTCAGTGACCAGACAGAGTGGACGGAGCAGTAGTCGAACTCGATGCCCTGGCCGATGCGGATGGGGCCGGAGCCCAGCACCAGCACCTT
>JAHZFC010000089.1 GCA_019421525.1 Clostridiales bacterium | reverse complement strand
TTTTGCTTCCTTTTCGCACGCGCGAAAAGGAAGTCGCCGTCAGGCGAAACCTGACAGGGGCAGAGGCCCAGGCTGGGCCTCATGTGGTTGCAAGGTCCCCGCCCCTGCTGCGGGTCGTCGATCAGAGTTTTTTGGAAAATCTGCCCTCAAGGACGCAGTCCTTGTCATGCAGGTCAGCCCCGCAATTCCAAGAGCTTCTGCTTCAGCTCGCCCCCAGCGGGCAAGCCCGCCGGGGGCCCCGTTGATTTTCATGCTCGGGCGAACTGAATTCGCCCTGCGCCAAGGTTTTGCTGCGCAAAACGCTTGTGCGGCGGCATCCGCCGCCGTCCCGTCTGCGACGGGTCCCGGGCTCGCTGCCCGGTCAGCCCCGCAATTCCAAGAGCTTCTGCTTCAGCTCGCCCTCGATGCGGCCCAGCTCCAGCTCGGCCTCCTTGCGCTTCTGGGCGCCGTCCTTCTGGATCTGCATGACCTCGTCCAGGGTGGCGATGAGCTGCTGGTTGGTGTGCTGGAGGGTCTCGATGTCCACCACGCTGCGCTCCGCCTCCTTGGCGGTCTCGATGGTGCCCATCTTGAGCATGTCCGCGTTCTTCTGCAGCAGCTGGTTGGTCATGTTGGTCACCGCGGACTGAGCGGCCGTGGCCTGGCGGGAGTGCTCCAGCCCCAGAGCCAGCACCATCTGGCTCTTCCACAGGGGGATGGTGTTCACCAGGGAGGACTGGATCTTCTCCAGCATCAGGGTGTCATTGTTCTGGATGAGCCGGGTCTGGGGGCCCATCTGGATGGAGATCATCCGGGTCAGCTCCAGGTCGTGGATCTTCTTCTCAAAGCGGTTGCACAGGTTGGCGTAGTCGTTGTACTTCTGTGCGTCCTCCTGGGCGCCGGTCTCGGCCGCCTTCTTGCGCAGCTGCTCCAGCGTCTCGGTCCGGGCGCGGTCCAGCGCCTTCTTGCCCGCCAGGATATACATGGTCAGCTCTTTATAATACTTGGTATTCAGGTCGTACATCTGGTCCAGCATGGCGATATCCTTCATCAGGGTGACCTGGTGGCCCTCCAGGATGGAGGCGATCTTGTCCACGTTGACCTCCGCCTTCTCATAGCTGGCCTTCAGCGCCATGGCCTCGTTCTTCTTCTTCTGGAAGAAGCCGAAGAAGCCGCTCTTCTCCTCCTGGCCGAAGGTCTTGAGCTCCACCACCAGGGAGGACAGGGCCTGGCCCACCTCGCCCAGGTCCTTGGTGCGCACATTGTTCAGGGCGTTCTCGGAGAAGCTGGCGATGTTCTTCTGGGCCGCCGCGCCGTACTGGAGCACCACGGTGGAGTCGGTGATGTCGATCTTCTCGGCAAAGTCATTGACCATCTTCCGCTCCGACTCGCTCAGCTGGCTCTCGTCCAGCTGGACCGCCTGGGCGTCCCGGGCAGCCTGGGCGGCGGCCGCGTCCTCCGGGGTGATGCTGCTCTCCAGGGTCAGGGTGGGGGCCTCAGGGGCGGCGGGGGCCTGGGCGGCGGCAGAAGCGCCGGAGGGGTCTAAGGTCAGCTCAGGGGTCATATCGATCTTGTCAGACATTGGGGATTCCTCCTATATGATTTCATCTTCTTCGCTAGATCTCATCTTTCGTTTCAAAGCAAAACATTTCCAGATGCCATAGATGGTAACGCCGGCCAATACCGCCAGGATGGTCCACCAGAAGAACGGCGGATAGCCGCTGGCCTCAGCCAGGGGATAGGTGACTGCCCAGGCCGCCGTGACCGCCGCCATCAGCGCCACGCCGATGATGCGGGACCACAGTCTTTGGAGAGGCAGATGCAAAAGGAAAAAGGTGACTAGCCCCAAAGCGGCCATAAAGGCGGCAATGACACAGTCGAACCGCGCATCTGTCAGCTGCTCCAAGGGAACGCCCCGTCCCAGCCGCCGGAAGTAATGCGACAGCTTGATAGCCAAATTGATCAGCCAGAGCATCGCCCAGGCCAGATACAGCCATTTCATCCACGCCCCTGTTTTTTCTCTATCATCCATGTCATCCGCTCCTCTCCGTCCGCTCGTCTCAGCTTTCTTTCCGTCTGCGTGGGGATGGGAGCGCCGCGCTCAGGAGCCGGGGGACTGAAAGGGCGTGTCCCCCAGCCCCTCCTGGGCCAGCATATTCTCCAGCACCGTGATATCGGTGGAGATATCCAGCGCCTCCTCGCCGTACAGGGCGTCCAGCTGCTTGTCAAAGGCCTTGCAGATGGTACCCATGATCTCCTCGATCTTTCCCTTGGTCCCGTCGATGTTGGCCCCTGACACCCCGGCGGCGTCCATCCGGTCATAGGCGTTCAGCAGCTTCAGGGTGGTGGGCAGGTAGTAGTTCAAAAACCGCCGCAGCTGGGGCAGCTTGGACGGCTTGTCCACCACCGCGCCGATGATCTTTCCGGTGACCGCCTCCAGATGGTCGATCTGGGCGGAGATGGCCTCGTCCTCGATGGTGTCGTTGAGCCGGCGCATCTCGGAGATGGCCCGGTCCCGCTCGGTGATGAGCGCGTCGATGGCCGGGTCGCCGGTGGAGGCGGTCTTTTCCTCCGCCCTGGGCGGCTGCTGGGGCCCAGGCTCTGTCCGCTCCGGCTCGGGCCGTGCCGTCTGCTCGGGCTCCGGCTCGTCCTCCAATTCAAAGCCCCGGTCGGGCCAGATCATCTTGCCCACGAAGTAGACGATGGCCGACACCAGGGCCGCCATGATATAGTGGGTGGGCCGGTACAGCGGCAGGAATATCGCCCACACCAGCCAGGTCACGCCCACCAGGTAGATGGGCAGCACGCTTTTTTTCTTGATAAAGGCCACGGTCTGTGCTCCTTTCCAACAGGTACGTCCTCATATAATATACCGATTTTATTTTACTCCCCAGATATCGCCGGTGTCAAGAAAAAGGCAGTGGGGGCTGCCATTGACTTTTCCGCTTTTTTTCGCTAAAATATATGCTTAACACACTTCACATTGGTAAGGAGTCCTCCCACTATGATGACGTTAGACGATTTCAAGGCCGCCCGCAAGGTGCTGGACGGCGTGCTCCACCGCACCGACCTGATGGACAGCCCCTTCTTCTCCAAGGCCACCGGGAACCAGGTGTACATCAAGCCGGAGAACATGCAGGTCACCGGCGCCTATAAGATCCGGGGGGCTTACTTCAAGTGCTCCACCCTGTCGGAGGAAGAGAAGGAGCGGGGGCTCATCACCGCCTCCGCCGGCAACCACGCCCAGGGAGTGGCCTATGCCGCCCAGGCCGCCGGGGTGAAGGCCACCATCGTCATGCCCACCACCACCCCCCTGGTGAAGGTGAACAACACCAAGGACTACGGCGCCCAGGTCATCCTCCACGGGGAGACCTTTGACGACGCGGCCGAGCTGGCCGCCCAGCTCAGCCAGGAGAAGGGCCTGACCTATGTCCATCCCTTCAACGACCTGGCCGTCTCCACCGGCCAGGGCACCATCGCCTATGAGATCTTCCAGGACCTGCCCGATGTGGACGTCATCCTGGTGCCCATCGGCGGGGGCGGGCTGGCCGCCGGGGTGGCCACCCTGGCCAAGCTGCTCAACCCCTCGGTGAAGGTGTACGGGGTGGAGCCCTCGGGCGCGGCCTCCATGAAGGCCAGCCTGGAGGCAGGCCACATCGTCACCCTGGACCATGTGGACACCATCGCCGACGGCGTGGCCGTCAAGACCCCCGGGGACCTGGTGTTCCCCTATATCCAGAAAAATGTGGACGGCATCATCACCATCGACGACGACGAGCTGGTGGACGCCTTCCTGGACGTGATGGAAAAGCACAAGATGATCGTGGAGAACGCCGGGCTGCTGCCCATCGCCGCCCTGCGCCACCTGGACTGCAAGGGCAAGAACGTGGTGAGCGTCCTGTCCGGGGGCAACATGGACGTGATCACCATCTCCTCCCTGGTGCAGCACGGGCTGTTGAACCGGGGGCGCATCTTCACCTTCTCCGTCCAGCTGCCCGACCGGCCCGGCGAGCTGCTGCGGGTGGCCGAGCTGGTGGCCCGGAAAAACGGCAACATCATCAAGCTGGATCACAACCAGTTCATCAACATCAACCGCCAGTCCGGCGTGGAGCTGAAGGTGACGCTGGAGGCCTTCGGACACGCCCACAAGCAGGAGATCATGGACAGCCTGCGCCAGGCCGGCTACGACGCCAAGGAGGTCCGGCCCAGCGACCTCTACACCTGAGGGGAGCTGCCATTCCACTGCCGCCCGGCGGGGAAGCCCCGCCGGGCGGCTATTCCAGTGCGGCCCCGTCCGTCCTGAGCGGCGCCCGGGAGGAAGCCTGGGATCTTGCTGGGGAGACCTCCCGGACGGCTTGACGGCCTTCTCCGCTTGGTGTATCCTATGTGTGGGGCAGGCCCTGGGTGCCCCTGTGAAGATAGGACAAGCATACCACAGTTTTCTGAAATTTTGAGGAAAGGCGGATGAAATTATGATCAAGATCGCCCCCTCCATCCTGTCAGCTGATTTTTGTGACCTGGACGCGGAGATACACCGGATCCGCTGCGCAGACTGGGTCCATGTGGACGTGATGGACGGCATGTTCGTGCCCAACATCACCATCGGCGTTCCGGTGGTCAAGTCCATCCGGAAGCACACCGACATGTTCCTGGATGTGCACCTGATGATCGAAAAGCCTGTGCGGTACATCGACGCCTTTGCCCAGGCGGGGGCAGACCTGCTCAGCGTCCACCTGGAGGCGGACCACCCCACCCGCATCGCCGACGCCCTGCGGGCCATGGAGGCCAACGGCGTGAAAAAGGCGGTGGCCCTGCGGCCCATCACTTCGCCGGAGGCGGTGCTCCCCTACCTGGAGCAGCTGGACATGGTGCTGGTGATGACGGTGGAGCCCGGCTTCGGCGGGCAGGCCTTCATGGAGCACCAGCTGGACACCATCCGCCGGGTGCGCGCCCTCATCGACCAGGTCAACCCCGCCTGCGACCTGGAGGTGGACGGCGGCATCAACCCGGTCACCGCCCAAAAGGTGGTGGAGGCCGGGGCCAACGTGCTGGTGGCGGGCTCGGCGGTGTATGGCGCGCCGGACATCCCCCTGGCCATCGCCTCCCTCCGGGGACAGGGATGATGCCCCGCCGGGCTGTCTGTCCCTCCCTTAGCCTATGGCCGGTATCCGGCTCCTTCTCGCTGGAGCCTGATCTTACCCTGGCCCTTTATGAGCCCATCGCCGCCGGCGCAGTGGATGGGACCTGATACCACCCATTTAGATTTGGAGTGATCCCCATGGACTATTTCCCCCCCGCCCTTGAAAACCTGGTGGAGCAGTTCGCCAAGCTGCCCGGCGTGGGCCGGAAGAGCGCCCAGCGGCTGGCGTTCTTCATCCTGGACCAGCCGGACGACGAGGCCAAGGCCTTTTCCGACGCCATCGTGTCCGCCAAGACGGCCATCTCCTGCTGCCCCGTGTGCCAGAACCTCACCGAGGGGGACGGCCCCTGCCCCCTGTGTGCCAGCCCCCGGCGGGACCACACGGTGATCTGTGTGGTGGCCGACCCCAAGGACGTGATCGCCATGGAGCGGGGCCGGGAATACCAGGGGCTCTACCATGTGCTCCACGGGGTGATCTCCCCCATGAACCATGTGGGGCCGGACGACCTGCGGATCAAACAGCTGCTGGAGCGGGTGTCCGCCGGAGGGGTGGAGGAGGTCATCATGGCCACCAACCCGGACACGGAGGGCGAGGCCACGGCCATGTACCTGTCCCGCCTGCTCAAGCCCTTTGGGGTCAAGACCACCCGGCTGGCCTACGGCATCCCGGTGGGCAGCCACCTGGAGTTTGCCGATGACGCCACCCTCATGCGGGCCCTGGAGGGCCGCCGGGAGATGTGAGGCCGGATCCGTTCCGGCACCTGGGCGGCGGCGGGGCGGCAAAATTTTATCCTCCGAAACCCCGCCCGCCCCTTTGACAAATGGGATGACCCGTGTTATAATAAAGTTTACCGAGTGAGTTTTTCGGTATGCGCCCGTAGTTCAATTGGATAGAGCGTCAGATTCCGGTTCTGAATGTTGGGGGTTCGAGTCCCTTCGGGCGTACCAAAAAGAAAGACACGCTGAAAGGCGTGTCTTTCTTTTTGGGTTTCAGCCGCCAAAGGCGGCTTTCACCCTTTGGATTAAAATGCTCGGCGGAAATGAATTCCGCCTGTGCCAAGGTTTTCGCCTACGGCCAAAATGCTTGTGCGGCGCACTCGCGCCGCGGCCCAGAAGGGCCGTTTAGCAGTTCTTCTGCAGCGGTTCCGCCCATCCAAAATATCGATTTCAACCGTCCCGTCCAAAAAGAAAGACACGACATATGTCGTGTCTTTCTTTTTGGGTTCCGCGGGCCGTTGGCCCGCTCCACCCTTCGGGATCTCAAATGCTCGGCTGAAGCGGACCCTACCTCTGCCCAGGTCTTGCCTGCGGCAAAAACATCATCCGCCCGCTCCCTTGCTCCTCCATGCACTGCCTAGACCGGGACCGTGGCAGACACAGTTTGAGGATCCTTTGCTTCGATCCCTGGCCAACGAAAAGGATCTCTTGCGTTCCCTCCGGGCCGTGACATCCCAGTGCGATATCTTGCCCTGCGGGGTGGTCGATGCGCTGTCCGCAGCGGGACTTCCGGTCATCCCCGGCAGTGTCACCGGCTCCCCGATGCAGATGCCGTCGGGCAAAAAGCAAACGGGACCATCCAGGATCTGCGGATCCTGGATGGTCCCGTTTGCTGCAGGGGAGACATTGTGCCACAGCCTTCCGGGCCTGAGAGCGCCCGATGATCCATGCATATTTCCCGTGCTGTCTCAGCTTGCTCCACGCTGTTCCATCGTCCTGCACGCCTATTGTCAGAAGAGCGGCTTTTCCCCTTCGGACAGCAGCTTGTCGTTGACCTCAAACAACGTCATATTATGGGTCAGCCCGAACATCACCACGGCATCCCGCCGGCTGCGGGCATAGAGCCGGGCGAATCCACAGCGCCCAAGCAGCGCCTGTGTCTCCTCCAGCGTGGCGCCCAAACCAAAACACACGCACAGCAGGCGGTTGCGGGACAGCCGCCGCTGCCCGGCAAAGACCTGATGGAGATAGATCTCGCTGATGTTGGCTCCTCTGGCCAGCATGCTCTTGGTCATCTTCTTTTTCTGCAGCATTTTCAGCAGCAGCTCTGCCATGTCCTCCGACACAAAACTGTCGTTGTTCTCCTCCATGAAGCGGTCCAGATCAGAGGCTTCCAAAAGCTTCTGCTGCAAATCATCTGTGTCTCTTTCCTGCAAGCAAAACGCCCCTTTACAAAAATTCTCTTTTCCTATACTATAATCCATATGACACGAAAATAGCAATAAGCTGTCTGCTTAGTAAGGAGAAACATCTTGTTTTTTGACTTTTTGCAGCAGAGCATCCAGGCCCGGTTCACGCCCGTGCGCACTCTGAAAGACACGCCCGCAAAGCAGATCCTGCTCCTGCGGCATACCGGGACGGGCGCGCTGGCCGTCCAGCGCACCTTTTCCGGCAGTGCGGCGGTGTACCAAAGGCTGCTGCGGGTGGACTGCCCCAACCTGCCCCATGTGCTGGAGGCGGCGGAGAGCGGCGGCCGGGTCCTGGTGCTGGAAGAATTCATACCGGGGGACGGCCTGGCCAGCCTGCTGGAGGGCGGCAGGACCCTGACCCCGGATCAGGCCGTCCGGGTGGCCCGGGACGTGTGCGGCGCGCTGTGGGCGCTGCACTGCCTTGGCATCGTCCACCGGGATGTCAAGCCCGCCAATATCATCCTGCGGGGGGATACCGCCGTGCTCATCGACCTGGATGCCGCCCGGCAGTACGACCAGTCCCTCCAGCGGGACACCCAGGTGCTGGGCACCATGGGCTACGCCTCGCCGGAGCAGTTCGGCCTGTCCCAGACCGACCAACGCACGGATATCTACGCCCTGGGCGTGACCCTCAACATCATGCTCACCGGCGCCCACCCCGCCCGGGCCCTGGCCCCCGGAAGGCTGGGGCGGGTGGTCCAGCGTTGCA
This sequence comes from Clostridiales bacterium, assembly GCA_019421525.1. GTDB lineage: Bacteria > Bacillota > Clostridia > Oscillospirales > Oscillospiraceae > Enterenecus. Next base: position 1,218 of record JAHZFC010000089.1, on the reverse strand, counting down.
CCATGGTCAGCCCGGAAAAACGCTATCCCAATGTCCTGCGCCTGATGGCCGCCCTGTGACCGCTTTTGAAAAAGGAGAGAGACGATGAGCAAACGCTGTATCAAATGCGGCGCCAAACTTCCTGACGAAGCTTCCTTCTGCCCCAACTGCATGACCAGCCAGGTGGAGCGGGAACACATCGAGCCCCCCAAGCCCCGGCGGAAAAAGCCCGTGCTGGTTTTAGGTGTCCTGGTGCTGGTCGCGGCGGCGGCTGCGCTGGCCATCTGGCTGGCGGGCCGTGGAGGACAGCAGCCGGCCGGCCCTTCCGCCTCTCCCCCGGTCTCCGGGGCACCGGCCCCCAACGGGTCCTCCCCCGCCTCCACCGAGCCCGTCTCGCCCGCCCCTGAGGCCTCCGACCCTGGCGATCCAGGATCTGCATCGCCGACGCCCGCCGCTTCGGGCCCCGTGGCGCCGGCCTCGTCCGCCGTCTCTGACGCCCCAGCCGCCTCCGATCCCGCCGCACCAAGCCTCTCCGCCTCTGCCCCCTCCACGGCGGAGCCCGAGCCCTCCGGCGCCCTCTATGAGGGGGAGGCCCAGCTCACCTACACCGACGGGGCGGACCGCTATGAGCTGCTGCTCATGCTCAACGGCCTCTACCCGCCCTTCCCGGAGGCCGTCAAGGAAGTCCAGATGGCTGCCGATACCACGCTGCAAAATCCCTCCCAGCTATATGTCACCCAGACCAGCGGGACGGGAGGCGCGGAGGGCTTTTTGGACAAGGTGGCCCGCTATTCGGTGGAGACCGTCCCCCTGGACGGCGCCCAGCAGATGCGGCACACCGCCCCCGCCCCGGACACGAACTTTCCCCATGCCCTGCTGGTGTCCCATGTGACCTATAACTCGGCCTGCGGCACCAATGAGATCGTCTGGACCCTGGAGATGAAGAACGGGGATCGAGGTGACGGCGCTGACCTCTGGGGAGTACCACTATGAGACCACCCCCATGGAGACCGACGCACAGCTCCAGGCCATGCTGGCCCGCATCGCGGAGGAGACCTCCCCCGACACGGTCATCGACCTCTACCTGCCTGCGGTGACCTACCGCCAGCCGGTGTCCTTCACCGGGCGGAAGTTCAACCTCTATGGCTCCACCTCAGGGGGCGCCCAGACCACCTTTGCCGCCTCCGTCACCGTCAACAGCGGGATGGCGGGCCGGGGGGACATCCAGAACATCCGCTT
>JAHZFC010000088.1:7584-9260 GCA_019421525.1 Clostridiales bacterium | reverse complement strand
CATCTGAGTCAGGTCGTTGGTGCCGAAGGAGAAGAACTCGGCCTCCTTGGCGATGCGGTCGGCGGAGACGGCGGCCCGGGGCAGTTCGATCATGGTGCCTACCTTGTACTCCAGTTCCACGCCGCTCTTGGCGATGATGGAGTCAGCGGTGGTGGTGATCAGCTTGCGCAGGTAGCGGATCTCGCCAGCGGAGCTGACCAGGGGGACCATGATCTCGGGCACCACGGTCTGGCCGGTCTCCTTGACCACATTGATGGCGGCCTCGATGATGGCCTGGGCCTGCATCTCGCCGATCTCGGGGTAGCAGATGGGCAGGCGGCAGCCCCGAAGGCCCAGCATGGGGTTGACCTCGTGAAGGCTGTTGACCACGGCCTTGAGGGCGTCGAAGGTCATGCCCATATCCTCGGCCAGGGCGCGGATGTCGTCATCCTCGGTGGGCAGGAACTCGTGCAGGGGGGGATCGAGCAGGCGGATGGTGACGGGCTTGCCCAGCATGGCCTTGAAGATGCCTTCAAAGTCGCCCCGCTGCATGGGCAGCAGCTTTGCCAGGGCGCGGCGGCGCTGCTCCTCGGTGGAGGCCACGATCATCTCACGCACGGCGGGGATGCGGTCGGCCTCGAAGAACATATGCTCGGTGCGGCACAGGCCGATGCCCTGGGCGCCGAACTTCAGGGCGGTGGCGGCGTCCCGGGGGTTGTCGGCGTTGGCCCGGACCTTCAGGTCGCGGATCTCGTCGGCCCACTCCATGACGGTGGCGAACTCGCCGGCCACCTCGGCCTCTACGGTGGGGATCTTGCCGATGTAGACGTTGCCGGTGACGCCGTCGATGGACATGAAGTCGCCCTCGTGGACCTCCTGTCCGGCCACGGTCATCACGCCGGTCTCCTCGTTGATGTTCAGCGCACCACAGCCGGCCACGCAGCAGGTGCCCATACCACGGGCTACCACGGCGGCGTGGGAGGTGCGGCCGCCCCGGGCGGTGAGGATGCCCTGGGACACGCTCATGCCCTCGATATCCTCGGGGGAGGTCTCAGCCCGGACCAGCAGGACGGGGCCGTTTTTGGCGTGCTCCTTGGCGGCCTCGGCGGTAAAGTATACCGCGCCGCAGGCGGCGCCGGGGGAGGCGGGCAGGCCGGTGGCCACAGGGGTGGCGGCCTTCAGGGCTGCGGCGTCGAAGCGGGGGTGGAGCAGAGCGTCCAGGTTGCGGGGCTCGATCTTCATCAGGGCCTCTTCCTTGGTGCACATGCCCTCGTTGACCAGATCCACAGCTACCTTCAAAGCGGCCTGGGCGGTGCGCTTGCCGTTGCGGGTCTGGAGCATGTAGAGCTTACCGTGCTCGATGGTGAACTCCATGTCCTGCATATCCTTGTAGTGCTGCTCCAGCTTGTTGGCGATGCTGACGAACTCCTCGTAGACGGCGGGGTTGGTCTCCTTGAGGTGGTCGATGGTCTGGGGGGTGCGGATGCCGGCCACCACGTCCTCGCCCTGGGCGTTCATCAAAAACTCGCCGTACAGCTTGCGCTCGCCGGTGGCGGGGTCACGGGTGAAGGCCACGCCGGTGCCGGAGTCGTCGCCCATGTTGCCGAACACCATGGACTGGACGTTCACCGCAGTGCCCCAGGAATAGGGGATGTCATTCATGCGGCGGTAGGTATTGGCCCGGGGATTGTCCCAAG
>JAHZFC010000088.1:0-7574 GCA_019421525.1 Clostridiales bacterium | reverse complement strand
GGGAAGTCGCCGCCCAGGCGCTCCTTATAATAGGCCTTCAACTGGCCCACCAGCTCCTTGAGGCCCTCGGCGCCCAGCTCGGAATCCAGCTTGACGCCCCGGTCCTCCTTCATGACGCTCAGCAGCTCCTCGAACTTGTCCTTGGGCAGCTCCATGACCACGTCGGAGAACATCTGGATGAAGCGGCGGTAGGCGTCGTAGACGAAGCGGGGATTGCTGGTCAGGGAGGTGAGGCCCTCGGCCACCTCGTCGTTGATGCCCAGGTTCAAAATGGTGTCCATCATGCCGGGCATGGAGGCCCGGGCGCCGGAGCGCTCAGACACCAGCAGGGGATTGGAGGCATCGCCCAGCTTCTTGCCGGTGATCTCCTCCAGCTTGCCCAGATAGGACAGGATCTCATCCTGGATCTCGGGGGCGATGGCGCGTCCATCCTCATAATAACGGGTGCAGGCCTCGGTGGTGACGGTAAAGCCCTGGGGGACGGGCATGCCCAGATTGGTCATCTCGGCCAGGTTGGCGCCCTTGCCGCCCAGCAGCTCCCGCATGGAGCCGTTGCCCTCGGAAAACAGATAGACGTATTTTTGACTCATTGGTGATTCCCTCCGTTGGCTTGATCGCGGGCCAGGTCGGTCCGCGTCTGATTATGCGATATGATTTTAGTAGAAAGGGACAAAAAAGTCAAGAGGACAAAAAAGTGAGCTTGTTGATTCTGCGTAAAGAATAGGAAGAGGGTGGGAAAAATGGCCGTTAGAGGGGGGAGAGGGCGGACAGGACAGGCGCGGAGAGAGGGCTGAGCGGCTTGCGATCTGGGCGTGAGTGTCGTATAATATGGGCTATCTTGTTTCGCGGCGGGCGCCAAGGAGGGCGCGGCGCGTCACACGCGCAGGTCCAACGGGGGATCGGCAGCGGATGGTAAGGGACTGATGAACGATGGCGATCCATGAGGAATGCGGCGTATTTGGGATCTATGACCCGGCGGGCAGCTGTGCCCAGAGCGCCTACTATGGGCTGTACGCCCTCCAGCACCGTGGGCAGGAGGCCTGCGGTATTGCGACGATGAACGGATTGGAGATGAAATGCCACAAGGACGTTGGCCTGGTGGGGGACGTGTTCTCCCGGGAGATCCTGGACGACCTGGGCGGGACCATGGCGGTGGGCCATGTGCGCTACTCCACCACCGGCGGCTCCCGCCGGGAGAACGCCCAGCCGCTGACGCTGAGCTATGTCAAGGGCACCTTCGCGGTGGCCCACAACGGGAATCTGGTGAATGTGGACAACCTGCGCCGGCACTATGAGTATCGGGGCGCCATTTTCCACACCTCCACCGACTCGGAGATCATCTCCTATATCATCGCCCAGGAGCGGCTGCTCTGCCCGTCCATCGAGCGGGCGGTGGCCAGCGCTGTCCGGCAGCTGCGGGGGGCCTTTTCCCTGGTGGTGATGAGCTCCCGGAAGCTCATCGCCGCCCGTGACCCCTGGGGCTTCCGGCCCCTGTGTATCGGCAGGCGGGGGGAGGCGTGGATCTTTGCCTCGGAGTCCTGCGCCCTGGACAGCGTGGGCGCTGTCTTCGTCCGGGACGTGGAGCCCGGGGAAGTGGTCTATGTGGACCTGGACGGGAAGCTCCAGTCCATCCGGGACGACTGCGGGGCCCGTAAGACCAGCCTGTGCATTTTCGAGCACCTGTATTTTGCCCGCCCGGACAGTGTCATCGACGGTCAGTCCGTCCATGACGCCCGCATCCTGGCCGGCCGTTATCTGGCCCGTGAGCATCCTGTGGAGGCGGACGTGGTCATCGGCGTGCCCGACTCGGGGCTGAACGCCGCCAAGGGCTATGCCCTGGAGTCGGGCATCCCCTATAACGACGGCCTCATTAAAAACCGCTATGTGGGCCGGACCTTTATCCAGCCCAGCCAGGAGGACCGGGAGCTGGCGGTGCGCCTCAAGCTCAATCCCCTGCGCTCCACCATCGCGGGCAAGCGGGTGGTGGTCATCGATGACTCCATCGTCCGGGGCACTACGTCCAACCAGCTGGTGCGCCTTCTGCGGGAGGCGGGGGCCAAGGAGGTCCACATGCTCTCCTCCGCGCCCATGTTCATCGCGCCGTGCTATTTCGGCACGGATATCCCCTCCAAGCAGGAGCTGATGGCCTGTAACCATACCCTGGAGGAGATGCGGCAGCTCATCGGGGCGGACAGCCTGGGCTTCCTCTCCCTGGACAGCCTTTCTAAGATCGCGCCGGAGTGCCGCTGTGGCTTCTGCGACGGCTGCTTCACCGAGCGGTATCCCATCCCTGTGGATGGGGAGGAGCAGGAAACCTGAATATGATATGGTAAATTTCACAAAAGGCGATATTTAGCTGGTGCAAAAGGCGGAAAATGCGATAAAATTTTGCACCGATGCAAAAATCAGTTGACAAAACAGGGCTTGGAGACTATACTAGCCCCATAGCAAGAGAACGAAGGCGTTCTGATCTGAGCGGATCGGAGCGCCTTTTCCCATAAGAGGGGAAATTTGTTCTATGCCAAGGGGCTCCAACTATAAAATGTGGAAAGGGGACAGCAGCATGAATATGGGCTATACCAAAGAAGACGTGATCCGCATCGTGAAAGAGGAGGACGTCAAGTTCATCCGGCTCCAGTTCACCGACATTTTCGGCCAGCTGAAGAACGTGGCCATCACCGCATCCCAGATCGAGAAGGCAGTCAACAACCAGTGTATGTTCGACGGCTCCTCGATCGAGGGCTTCGTCCGGATCAACGAGTCTGACCAGTATCTTTATCCTGACCTCAAAAGCTTCCGCATCTTCCCCTGGCGGCCCAGTCACGGCAAGGTGGCCCGACTGATCTGCGATGTGTACAATCCCGATGGCAGCCCCTTTGTGGGCGATCCCCGTCAGGTGCTGAAAAAAGTCATCCAGAAGGCCAATGATATGGGGTATGACCGGTTCAATGTGGGCCCCGAGCTGGAATTTTTCCTGTTCCAGACCGATGAGGAGGGCAAGCCCACCACCAAGACCAACGACGAGGCCGGCTACTTCGACCTTGGCCCCCTGGACCACGGCGAATCCACCCGCCGGGAGATCTGTCTGGCTCTGGAGCAGATGGATTTCGAGATCGAGGCGTCCCACCACGAGGTGGCCCAGGGCCAGCACGAGATCGACTTCAAGTATGCCGAGGCCCTTCACGCAGCGGACAACATCATGACCTTCAAGCTGGCGGTCAAGACCCTGGCCCAGAAGAACGGCCTGCACGCCACCTTCATGCCCAAGCCCATCTTCGGCATCAACGGCTCCGGCATGCACACCAATATGTCCCTGTTCCGCAACGGCAAGAACGTGTTCTACGATCCTGACGGAGAGAAGGGCCTGTCTAAGGAGGCCTACTCCTTCATCGCCGGCATCCTGGCCCATATGAAGGGCATGGCCGCCATCACCAACCCGCTGGTCAACTCCTACAAGCGGCTGGTGCCCGGCTATGAGGCTCCCTGCTACATGGCCTGGTCCGCCTCCAACCGCTCCGCGCTGATCCGTATCCCCGCCGCCCGGGGCCAGTCCACCCGTGTGGAGCTGCGCTGCCCCGATCCCTCCTGCAACCCCTACCTGGCTCTGGCTGTCTGTCTGGCCGCCGGCCTGGACGGCATCGAAAAGGGCATGACCCCGCCCCCTGAGATCACCGACAACATCTTCGCCATGACTCCCGCCACCCGGAAGCGCCGGGGCATCGAGGCGCTGCCCGGCTCCCTGGAGGAGGCGCTGGTGTGCATGAAGAAGGATAAGCTCATCATGAACACCCTGGGCGACCATGTGACGAGCCAGTATATCGCCGGCAAGGAGGCCGAGTGGGACGAGTACCGGACCCGTGTCTCCAGCTGGGAGCGGGATAAGTACATGATCAACTATTGATCTCACCTCCCACGCAGAAAATTTTCCGCCGGAGGAGCGTGATGGATCTTGCAAAAAGTGATCGTTGCCTTTGAAAGCGAGATGAACAGCGCCAAGATCAAAGAGATCATCGAGAGCGGAGGGGTGGCCTCCTGTCTGGTCTGCCGCAGCGCGGCCGAGGTCAAGCGGGCGGTACATAAGCAGCGGCTGAACATCATCATCTGCGGCTTCAAGCTGCCGGATGAGAATTGTCAGGACCTGTTCCAGGACCTTCCCAGCAGCTGTTACATGCTGATGATCACCCCGCAGGTCCGCCTGGAGCTGTGCGAGGAGGACGGCATCTTCAAGCTGGCCGCTCCAGTGCGGCGTGGAGATCTGCTTGCCTCGGTGCGGATGCTGGTCCAGATGAACCAGCGGTTCGTGATCCAGCACCGGCCCCAGCGCACAGAGGAGGAGCAGGCTCTCATCGACCAGGCCAAGGTGGTGCTCATGGACCGGCATGATATGACGGAGGAGCAGGCCCATCGCTTCCTGCAGAAGAAGAGCATGGATAATGGCGCAAAACTCGTGGATACGGCCCGTATCGTTTTGGCGGGCGAGTGAGACAATGAGGTCGAGGAAAGGGCGGCAGTCCTGATCTGACTGCCGCCCTTTTTCCATCTTTCTGCCCAGGGATGACCTGGAGAAAGGAGCGCGCAGTGAGATTCACCAAGATGCAGGGCCTGGGGAACGACTATGTCTATGTGGATGCGATCCACCAGGATCCGGGAGATCTGCCCCGGCTGGCCAGACGGGTATCGGACCGGCATTTCGGCGTGGGCTCGGATGGGCTCATCTGTATCTGTCCCTCTCAGACAGCGGACTTCCGGATGCGGATGTTCAACGCCGACGGCTCGGAAGGAGAGATGTGCGGGAACGGCATCCGCTGTGTGGGCAAGTTCGTCTATGACAAGGGACTGACCGGCAAGCGGACGCTGACGGTGGAGACTCTGGCAGGCGTGCGGGAGCTCACCCTACACGTCACTGGAGATAAGGTGTCGGAGGTGACAGTGGACATGGGCATCCCAACGGTCGAGCCCGCCATTGCGATCGCCGTAAAGGGAAAACACTATACAGGTGTGCCTGTATCCATGGGCAATCCCCACTGTGTGGTGGAGGTGGATGACCCGGCCGGGCTGGACCTGGCTGCCATCGGCCCGGAGTTTGAACATTGGCCCCATTTCCCCGACCGGACCAATACCGAATTTGTCCAGGTGCTCTCTCCGGATGTCCTGGCCCTGCGGGTGTGGGAGCGGGGCAGCGGCGAGACCATGGCCTGCGGCACCGGCGCCTGTGCCGCCGTGGCGGCGCTGTCCGCTGCCGGACGGTGCGGCAGACGGGCAACTGTCCGTCTGCTGGGAGGCGAGCTGACCATCCATTGGGAGGAAAAATCTGGCCATGTGTTCATGACCGGCCCGGCGGTGACGGTATTTGATGGTGAACTTGCCGATTGACCACACGGCGAAGTTAGGGTAAAATAAGACAACTAAATTCAGCAAGCTAAATCGATAAAACGCCATTTGCGCCGACTGGAGGGATACACGTGGCCAACATCAACGAAAATTTCCTCAAGCTGCCGGGCAGCTACCTGTTTTCCGAGATCGCCCGCCGGGTGACTGCCTACTCCCAGGCAAACCCGGACCGGACGCTCATCCGGCTGGGCATCGGGGACGTGACCCGGCCCCTGGCCCCGGCGGTGACGGCGGCTATGCACGCGGCGGTGGACGAGATGGCCACGGCGGCGGGGTTCCACGGCTATGGGCCGGAGCAGGGGTACGATTTTCTGCGCCAGGCCATCGTGGAGCACGACTACGCCGCCCGGGGCATCCCCATCGCCCCGGAGGAGGTCTTTGTGTCCGACGGGGCCAAGAGCGACTGCGGCAACATCGGGGACATCTTCGGCGTGGACAACGTGGTGGCGGTGTGCGACCCGGTGTACCCGGTGTATGTGGACACCAACGCCATGGCCGGACGGGCGGGGGAGTATGACGAGGTCTCCGGCCGCTGGACCAGGCTGGTCTATATGCCCTGCACGGCGGACAACGGCTTTGCCCCGGCCATCCCGGAGGGGAAGGTGGACCTGGTCTACCTCTGCTTCCCCAACAACCCCACCGGGGCGGTGGCCACCCGGGAACAGCTCAGGGCGTGGGTGGACTGGGCCAACGCCAACGGCGCGGTGATCCTGTTCGACTCGGCCTATGAGGCGTTCATCACCCAGCCGGACATCCCCCACAGTATTTTTGAGATCCCAGGGGCGGAGACGTGCGCCATCGAGTTCCGCTCCTTCTCCAAGACCGCAGGGTTCACCGGCACCCGCTGCGCCTACACGGTGGTGCCCAAGGCGCTGGAGCGGCAGGGGGCCAGCCTGAACGCCCTGTGGAACCGCCGCCAGTGCACAAAGTTCAACGGTGTGCCCTATGTGGTCCAGCGGGGGGCCCAGGCGGTGTACAGCCCGGAAGGACAGGAGCAGGTGCGCGCCACCATCGCCTATTACCAGGAAAACGCCCGGGTCATCCGGGAGGGGCTGCGCCAGGCCGGGCTGACCGTATCCGGCGGGGTGAACGCCCCCTATATCTGGGTCCGGACCCCGGAGGGGGTGGGCTCCTGGGCGTTCTTTGACCGGCTGCTCCAGGAGGCCAATGTGGTGACCACCCCCGGGGCGGGCTTCGGCCCCAGCGGAGAGGGGTATATCCGGGTCACCGCGTTTGGAGACGCAGAGGACACCCGGCGGGCCGTGGAGCGGATCGGGAAAATGCTGAGATGAGACAAAAATGGTGCCGGTATGCCCCGGGGGGCAGCTGGTCAAGATAGAGATAGGACCGGCCCAATGGGGGGCAGGGAAGAGGCGGTTCGCCCTTTCTGCGCGCCCTGTTGGGCCGGTCTTTTGGAAATGGAGAGGATGAGCCAATGAAGGTACAGCAAGTTCAGCAGATCAGGGGGCCATTGTACGACCCCTCTTTTGAGCATGAGTCCTGCGGCATCGGCGCGGTGGTGGACATCAAGGGACGGCCCAGCCACCAGGTGGTGGACGACGCGCTGAAGATCGTGGAAAAGCTGGAGCACCGGGCGGGCAAGGACGCGGAGGGCAAGACCGGCGACGGCGTGGGCATCCTGCTCCAGGTGTCCCACCGGTTCTTCTCCCAGGCGGCGCTGGAGGCGGGCTTTACGCTGCCCGGGGAGCGGGACTACGGCGTGGGCATGTTCTTCTTCCCCCAGGACACCCTCAAGCGCAGCCAGGCCAAGAAGATGTTCGAGGTCATCGTGGCCAAGGAGGGCATGGAGTTTTTGGGCTGGCGGACGGTGCCCGTCTGTCCGGACATCCTGGGCCAGAAGGCCCGGGCCAAAATGCCCTATTTCGAGCAGGGCTTTGTCCGCCGCCCGGAGGGTGTGGCCCAGGGGCTGGACTTCGACCGGAAGCTCTACGTGGCCCGCCGGGTGTTCGAGCAGTCCAACGACAACACCTATGTGGCCTCCTTCTCCAGCCGGACCATCGTGTACAAGGGGATGTTTTTGGTCGACCAGCTGCGGGCCTTCTATCCCGACCTCCAGAGCCCGGAGTACGGCTCCGCCCTGGCCCTGGTCCACTCCCGGTTCTCCACCAATACCGATCCCTCCTGGGAGCGGGCCCATCCCAACCGCCTCATGGCCCACAACG